>JALHRF010000016.1 GCA_022841545.1 Bauldia sp.
AAAACCTCGCTCGGATCGCGCCCGCCAGAAGCTGATCCAGGAGGTCCTTCTCGATAGCCATCTGATGATTCTCCTCTTTCCATCATCATGGCCTCGCGCACAGAATTCCTGACAGTCCCCGGCAAAGCTCTCGCCGGCCGTGCAGAAGCAGCCTGGGTCTTTGATATCGCCCGCGGCGACCCTGCACTCGAAAGACTTTTCGCGGAACGCGCTCTCGCGCTTCTCGGACAATCGCCCGAGATGTGGCGCGACATGCCCTATTCGTACGATGTGAATGGGGCTCGCGAGACCTGCACGGATCCTGGTGCTGCACAGATGCTCGGCGCGCTCCGTGACCGTCTCAACGAACTCTCCGAGCAAGAGGACGCGTGTCAAAGACAACAACAGCATCCGGGGTAGACCGAGAACACCTGAGGCACTATAACCACGCTCGCAACCGGTCCGATCTGCAGAATTGCGGCCCGAACTTGCAAAACCACCTTAGCAATATCAACTGCTTAGGATGGGGAATCGTCTAACGGTAGGACAGCGGACTCTGACTCCGCCAGTCTAGGTTCGAATCCTAGTTCCCCAGCCATTTGATATTGCTACCTTTTTCCCCTTTGTCGTCTAGAACAGGTTAGGCCAGTTGGGCGGTCAGTTGGGGGAATTTGTTCCCGCAACGTACTTGCGCATGGCACTTTCTGCCAATGCCGGATCGCGGTCGAGATAGTGCGCATTCAGGATGGCTGCGGCGTCCCGGAGGCTATGCCCGGTGATCGTCGCGATTTCCGGGATCGTGCATCCGCACTTGGCCAGCCGCGTCACAGCCGTGCCCCGGAGGTCGTTAAACGTGAGGTCGACAATCCCCGCCTTGTCGCAAGCCTTCGACCAGCTTGAGCGGAACCCGTCTTCCGTCCACGGCCGATCGTCCGTCGAGTTGAGGATGATCGGGCTAACCTTCTTTGCGGCGTCGAGTGCCGCCTTGAGCGGTGGCGCAACCGGGATCACCACGCGCATGCCCGTCTTCGACTGCTTGAGCCGGATATGCGTTCCATCGTAGGCGGACCACGGCAACCGCAGTAGGTCGCCCTGTCGCTGGCCCGTCCACAGGGCGAGCAAGAGCGGTAGGTGAAGGTGCTGTGGTGCGCTCTTGAGGAAGGCCGCTTCGTCCGCCGCCGTCCACACGTTCTCTGCCCGTGAGCCGCTATACAGCCGCCCTCCCCCCTTGCACGGGTTGGCTGTCACCTGTCCCCGGCCGTGCGCCCATGACAGGACGCGGGCCAGCACGGTCCACGCGTAGTCAGCTTGGCGACGGGATCGTTGTGCGAGCCGATCGCGCCAGTCCCGGAACACTCCGATCGTCCGCCGGTCGGACAGGGCCGTCAGCGGGAAGTCGCCAAACTCCCCTTCGATGATCTTGATCTGGCGCACGTAGTCGGCTCGCGTGCGGGGTGCAAGGTCGGTGAACTCGCTGCTTGCCTGATAGGCCAGCATGACTGAAAGCAGCACGCCTTCCCTCGGAGTCACCTTGCGGGCGACGGCTTCGTTGTATGCCGCCATGAACGCGGGATCACCCGGCTTGCCGGGAAGCTTCGGGCCGCCCTTCCACGCGTAGTAGTAGGTTGCCGTCTGCCCGCTCGCGAGCTTCTTTGTGACGCGGTTGAGGCCCCTAAGACGAACGTGCATCGTGCCGCTCCTTCCACGCGTCGAATGCGCTTTGGCTGGTCTCTTGGATCGTCTCGGGATCATAGGTGACGATCCGGAATTGACCGTCGCCGAGGGACTTCACGCCCGCGATCGGAAGGCCGGCTTCCTTCACAAGCTTGATCATCCTGAGAACGTCGGTGCGATTGATAGTCGACGGGCTACGCGGCATGACTGGCCACCTTCGCCTTGGTGACGATGGCCCCGGTCCCGACCTTCGCGGTGACGGCATCTTCAAAATGCGGACCAGCCGCAAGAACGTTGGCGTGGAATTGGACTAGCTCGGCCTTCGTCAGCTTTTTGGTGAGAATCGCCACGGCCTTGGCTGCGCACGACTTCTGAATTTCTGCGGTCTCTGCGGCGGTCGGCGGGGGATTGGTGCCCGCCAAGTGAAAGGTCATTGCCATATGTCGGTGCTCCTAAGCTGTCTTCGCCTGTTGCGCGTCGATACGGTCGCGGATTGCGCGGACCACCTCGGAATTCATCGAACTCCCGTTGCGTTCGGCCTGCGCGGCGAGCCACACGCGAAGCTCTTCGGGAACGCGGATTTTCAGGTTAGGCTTGCTGGTCATCGGGTTTCTCTCCTGTGAACCATAATGAGGCATATATGGACCACTTACGGTCGTCCGCCAACCCTGCAATTTGTGGGTATCGATCCGGCGATGACTGACAGCCCGCTACCAATGAGGCTGCGGTTCCCGGTCGAACTGCGGAGACAGATTGAGGAAGCTGCGAGCGCCAACCGCCGCAGCCTCAACGCCGAGATAACCGCCCGGCTTGAAGCATCGTTCGGGGGGAAGCGGCCGTCACCGTTCCTGAGCAAGGCCGCAGCGAAGGCGGCCGGCGAGCGCGAAGATGCTGAAGAGCTAGAAGAGTGGAAGGCGTCGATCGAAAAGCGGCTTATAGAACTAGAGAGAAGAAATTGACGAAACTCGATGACATTATTGATGTTTCAATAGCATATATTCTTACACGCACACCAAAGTGGTCGACGCTAAGGACGGTTGGTCGTTCTAAAGCGTTATCTATGACAATAATAATCCCATTTATTGGGTATATAATTTTGTTTAACAATCATATAATTGCCGTTCTTCAGTTATGGCCACCAATGTTCGGTGGGCCGGACGCAATATTAAGTCGTCTGTATTTTATATATTTTGGCTTGTCCACTCTCGGATTTGCCCAATTGACATTTTCTCTTGCCTGCCCACCAGAAATAAAGGTGTACGAAGCCGAGGCTGATTACGTACTTTCGGAGGAAACTATCGCTACGCGTCCATCTATGCGGTTGTGGATTGACGACATTGTTGCCGACTACATGAAGAATCGAAATGACGATGAGTTAATACCCGTTTGGGACGAGGCCCGGTATCCGGACACTCTCGAAGTATTTTTTGACAGTGTTATATCGGAAACTATGGCAGAGGCCCGCAGCAAAGGCCATTTACGTGCAGATGATGAAGATTTAGACGACCCAGACGATCCACGTTTTTTTACTGGGTCCGGTTTTGTCAATGTCTTTAACGTCGCAAGTGTTATTTACCGCAATCAAATAGCCTACGAATCGTTCATATCGCTTTTTGTTAGAATGTCCTTAACGGTTAAGACCGACGTTCTTAGGTTACGCTATCTCGCGCTTGATAGGTCACAGCCAAGTATTAGATTGTTCGCCACAATTTCATATGTCTGCGGTTTTGGACTTCTCGCTATTCCCGGTGTCGACTCGCTAATACGTGTCCTCAAGCAATTTTTCTTGGGCTAGGCGAACATCGCGTCAAACAGGGCTGGCGTCATCGGGGTTGCCGGCGGTACGGCCTTGGCCTCGCCCTGCGATGCTCTGGCATGCTTGAGCCAAGCATCATCGATCGCTCGTATCGCCGAGACGTGACGTGGTTCGATCGGCTCACGCATGAGCGAGGCATAGGCGTCTATCTCGGCGAAGGTGATCGGGTTCGGTCCTGCATCGCCATAGCTGCGGGTCGCGTGTAGATCGTCGAACCATGACCATAGCAGCCGCCCGGCTTCCGGGATCACCAGCCGCTTACCCTCGGCAAGGTGCGCCGTGAGGGTGTCGACGATCTGACGGGCGAGACGGTCCTGAGCGTCCATCACTTGTGAAGCCTGCGGTTACGCTCGGCACGCTGTACCAAGGCGGGAAGGCGTTCCCCGAGGTCGCGGTCATACTGCCGGAGAACGGCCTTGATCTGGTCTGCGGTCTCTCTGGCGTCGCTCCCGCCGCCCACTGTGATCTGGTAGTTGGGCGAGTAGACCACGCTCCCGCCGCCGCCGTTCGGCGTGATGTTGCCGCTCCGCTTCGGGGTGAACAGTTCGGGTCCTTTCTCGCCCACGAGATAGGACTTGCCGGAGTCGACCGGACCACCACGAGCACGAGCGCCCCCGAACACGTTGGACAGGAGGCCGCCGCCAGCGGTGCCGCCCCCGCCGAGGATGCCGCTGATCAATCCGTCTAAGCCGGAGTTGAGCAACCGGTCGGCGAGGCCCTGTAGGGCATCCCCAAGGCTTTCCGTGGCGCTCTTGCCGTCGCGCATGCCTTCCACGAACGATCCGAGCACGTCCCGGCTGGCGTCCCTGAGCACGTCCATCGCCTCGATATTCTGGGAAAGGGCTAGCTCTTGGTCATAGAGGCTTCCCGCCGCCTCGGCGATGGCTGTACCGGCTTCCGTGTTGAGGTCGACGGCTGCGCGCTGCAGGGCATTGTAGACGGCCTGTTCGCGAG
This sequence comes from Bauldia sp., assembly GCA_022841545.1. Classification (GTDB taxonomy): domain Bacteria; phylum Pseudomonadota; class Alphaproteobacteria; order Rhizobiales; family Kaistiaceae; genus Bauldia. The sequence goes on from JALHRF010000016.1 coordinate 4,424, forward strand.
CCGTGCGGCCTAGCTGTTCCTGTTGCGCCTTGAGGTCGTCGAGAACGTCCTTGGCCTTGTCCCGCTCTGCGGTGGTCGACGTTGAGCCGAACCCGCCAGCGGGAGGCGTGGGCGGGGTCCAGGTACCGCCTGCGGGCTTCCAACCTTGTGCCGATGTCCTCTGCGACAGGATGGCGATGATCTCGTTTTCCTCGGCGTCCAGCGCCGCCATGCGCTGTTCCAAGATTGCCCGGCGACGGTTGGCGTTGCGGTTCGCGGCGGTCGCCGGGACGCCTTCAAGCTCGCGAAGCTCGGCACCTACGGCCCCCCGTTCCCGCATCAACTCGCCCTGTCGGGTTTCGAGCGAGCCGGAACGCTGATCCTCGAATGCCTTGAAGCCTTCGATGAAATCGGCGAGCGAGTCCGCAGCACTCACGATCGCAGATTTCAAGCCGGTTCCGACCGTGGCGGCCACCTCCCCGAAGCGACGGTCAAGCTCCGCAGCCTTGTCGATAAGATCATCGCTCATGACCACGCCAAGCTCATGCGCCCGATCGATGGTCGACCGGATGCCGGCTTCCCCTTGGCTGATCAACTCAACGAACCGTTCGCCAGCACTCCCGCCGAACAGCTCGTCAGCAATCCTGATCTGGGCTGCGCGGTCCATCTCGCCGAGGCGTCCGATGATCTCCAAGAGCAGCGCCGAGGGGTCGGTGAGCTTGCGCCCAAGCTCCTCTGCCCCGTATCCGAGACGCTGGAACGCCTCTGCGGCGCTGCCCTTGCCCGTGGCAACAAACTCGTCTGCCCGTAGGTTCAACTCCTTTAGGCCGTCCACCATGGCATCAAGGCCGATACGGTTCTGTTCGGCCACGAACTTCCATTCCTGAAACGCCTTCGCCGAGACGCCCGCGCGCTTCGCCTCATCACCCACAGTGGCGACGCTCTTGGCCACCTCGCCCACTTCACGGACGATGCCGGTGATGCCGAGGGCCACCTCCCCGCCGATGGCTGCTTTCCCGTAGGCGCCAATCTTCGCCGAGGATGCGGCGAGCGCCTGATTGATGCGATTGGTCGACCGGACCATGTCCGTTTCCATGGCCTTGGTTGCCGATCGGCTGTCACGGCGCATGCGGTCATACTGGCGGTCGGCGGTTCCGGCCGCCTTCGCCATGTTCTTTTCAAAGTCCTTGATCCTCGCTTCGAGGAGGATCACCAGCCTTTCGGCATCACCACCAGCGGCCATGTTCCATCCTCACACGTATGCCCACAGGGACACGTCGTCCGGGGCGTCGTCATAGCTCGACTTGTTGGTGTCGCCGGTCGCAGCACGGGCCACGGCCATGGCAGCGGCAACGGCCCCGTCGATACGGTCCTTGCTCTTGCCCTTCTCGAATTTCCTGTTGCCCGCGTGGTCCGTCGACACGGCGATGTTGTCGAAGCACCAGCGAAGGATTGGATGCCCGCCGTGCCGGAAGTTCCGGCCGATGATGGCGTGCTCAAGTGTCTTGATAGCCGGGCTCATGGTGAACCAGCCTTGCCGAAACTCGACAACGGGAAAGCCGTCATCCAGTAGCGGCCCCGAGACTTGCTGCGCATAGGCCGGGTCGAACGCGATTTCCATCACGCGGAACCGCTCGCATAGGCCCCGTATGTGCGCCTCAACGGCACGGTGATCGGTGACGGTGCCGCTCGTGGCGTGGATAAATCCATCCTTCGCCCACTGCGGATAAGGGACGCCATCGCGATCGGCGCGGCCCTGCAAGTTGTCGCCCGGACAAAAGAACCATGCCCACACGGCGAAGGTGTCGAGGTCGATAGGCCATGCGGCGACAACGGCTGTCAGGTCCGTCGTCAGTCCCATGTCGACGCCAATCCAACAGGGCTTGCCCTCAAGCTCGGCGAGGTCGACCGGCTTGTTGCCCTCGTCATAGACGCTCATGTCTACGAACGGCGCGGTCGAGTGGTCGCCCCAGATGTTGAGATTGTACTGCTTGAAATCCTCCCGATCGCCGGGCTTGTCCTGAGCCTCCAGCGCCGCCTGTCGCATGCCCACGAGGTCCGGGAAGCCGGATTTCAGGCCGGGGTTCACGGCATGCCAAATCGTCTCGTCTTTCCAGTCGCAGTCACGCGGCGCGGCGAAGATGATCGGCAGATATGCCGGGTTGACGATCTCTCCCGACGCGACGCGAAGGGCGTACTTGTGTTCCTCGTACGCCAGATTTTCGACGCCACGGCCCGCCGTCGTGATGATCACCAGCATCGTGTTCGGCGTCTTGAGGAGTCCCGTCCTGAGCGCCTTCCACAGCCGGCGATTTTTCCAAACATGAAGCTCGTCAATGAGCACGAAATGCGGGGTCTTGCCGTGCTGTACGTCGCCCTCGGCGGGGATGGCCACGAGCATGGAACCCGACGCGGGATGCTCAAGCTCAAGCTCGCTCTCGACTATGTGCGCGGCCTTGAGCAAGCCCGGCGTGGCGTTCACGAACGATGTTGCCTCATCGAAGGCGAGTTGCGCCTGATCCTCCGCACCAGCGGCGAGGATGCACGAGCCGCCGGGAACCTTCTCCGGGCCGAACGTGTGTAGCAGGCCAAGGCCAGCGCCGATGGTGGTCTTCCTCGCTCCGCGCGGTATCTCGACATAGACGGTTCGCACCTGTCGGCTTCCGTCCGCATTCGAGGGGCCGTAGGCGCGGCGGATGATCCTTTCCCAGAAATCGGGCAGCACGAATTGCCGCTTGGGTGCGGTCGACTTCGGATGCCGGAGCGCACGAAAGAACTTCACGGCACGCTCGCCGCGTCCGTGCGGGTCCGGGATCGGGGAGTTGTCAGATACCCAAATCGGCGTCGTCGGCTTCGTCATCGTTTCCTCTGAGTGCCGAACGGCTGCGGGACATGGGTGTCAGGCCAAGCTCCGATGCCAGTTGCCGGGCCGTCTGGATGGCCTTGTCCTGCATCCGGAACAGCGCGCCGTTGACGGTGTCGGCCTTCTGTATCTCCCGCTCGATTTCCCGCGATCTGCCGACGCTCACGCAATAGCTTTCGATCAAGCCCATGTCGGCATTCGTGAGCACCTTGCGCGCGGCGAGGCTCGGCATGACGCGTCGCCATTCGCTCTTTGCGTCGGGCGACAACCACGATGGCACGGGAGGCGCACGGGTGAGCGCGTCGGCCGCTGGCGTCATCCTCGGCTTCGATCCCCTCACGTCCTGATCTCCTCACAGCGAAGCTCAAGGCCGCGTCGCCGGCCAAGCTCCCGGAGTTGCCGGACGTTGAGAACACGGCCCTCATAGACCACGCGATGGTCGGTGGTGATGCCCTCCAGGTATCGGATACGGAACGCGACGGCGGTGTTTGAACCCTCGCCATACGCCCGGAAATACTCGTCAGTTGACGCCTCTATGATCTGGGCTCGCACGGTGGCAACCGTCACCCATTCCTCGCTCGGCGTGCCAGCGTCGTCGGCCGCCGTGGTGGCGATGCTCTGGATCGTGATCGTCCTGTCGAGACTGCCCGCGCGCATCAGGTCGACCCCTTATCCACGGCGATGGTTTCGATGGTCACGATGCCGTGCGCCGTCTCCCCATCTGGATCGCGAAGGAACCGGGTCGACGACACGTAGCAGTCGCCAAACTGCCATCCCTCGTGATCGGGAAGGCGGCCGGCATGCACCGCATCACGGATCGCGCCAGCAATCGCCTTCGTGCCCGCAAGGCCGGGCTCGCGTCGCCAGATGTGAAGGGTCGAGAACACCCTGAGCACGGCGCGGGACAGGCGTCCGTCGTCCACGGCGATGTCTTCACCCAAGATCACAGACGGGTCCGGGGCGGGACGGGCGTGACGGTCAAGGATGCTCGCTGCTGGCACGAGGGCGACAACGGCCGGTGTTGCCACCAGCCGCAGCCGTATCGCTGTCTGGGTAGCTAGTTCCGGGCTCAAGGTCCGCTCCCCCAATTCTTGCGTACCGCCGTCGACACGCCGCGCTTGATCGCTGCCGTGGCCTTGCGCTGGTGCAACCGGAATGCCGGCCAGAAGAACGGCTGCGCGGGTGCCTTGGCGGTGCCGTACTCGACAAGGTGCGGATACCTCACGGCGCTGTTGCCGGCTGTGATCGCAACCGCGTTTTCGGGAACCACCATCGCGCCGCCGGGCTGCGAATATCCGGGCGTGGCCGAACCGGGGCCGGTGACGGTGATCGATGACTTGAGGTCCGGTGCGCTGGTGGCGGGATCGTCCGGGGCGAGCCGGCGCATGGTGTCCGCGATGGCGTTGGCCTGCTTCAACGTGGCCACGCTCGCGGCGGCCTTCACAGCATCGGGGATCGCCTTCAAGCGAGCCTTCAACCGTGAAATTCCGCCGTCACCAGTCATCGCCTCACGGCCTTCCTCTGAGATTGCAATTAACTGCAACGTTAATTTATCGATCGGTTAATCGTCGGCTGCGGCGAACGAATATCTCCGGCGGTTGGCGATGATCTCTTGGACCCCGAACGGGATGGACGTGATCGATACGGCGACGATCGAACCTTCGCGGTTCTCGAAATAATGCGAGGCCAACAGGATCACGGCTTGCTCAACGTCCGCGATGCCGCTGGCGTCTAGCTCGTCAGTGTCGTCGATCGCGAAGCCAAGTTGCCCGGCCATGTGTCCCGTCGCGGCCGACAAGATGCGGGACAGGAGTGCATCATCATCGCTGCCCACGACGTTGCAGTGAGCCTTGAGCGTGTCGACGGTGACGGCCATGATGAAAACTCCAATCCTGCCCGATCCTGCGCGACGGACCCCCGCCGGTGCCTAAGAGGATGGTTGGAAGTTGCCAGCCATCCCCCCGGTGCTCTGGTGGTGTCCTAGATGGTCACGTCAGGGTCGGTGATCCGCAGCATGAGCACGGTTGCCGACTTGGCGAGGCCGATAAGGATCACGTCATCGCCGGCTTCGACTTCCGCAATCAGGCCCATCGCGCCTGCGGTCGGGTGAAGGTAGTACGCCGAGCCGGGCGTGAGCGTTCCGCCGATGGTGATTTCACCACCAGTCTGCACCGACAACGGCTGTCCGTCCGCAGCCGCGTTCAAGGCGATGCCGGCGACGGTCTTGAGGCCGGTGCCGTCCGCGTCGCTCAACACGTACTTGCCGCTGGTGCCGTCCCGGAACACGACTTGTCCGGCCGTGATGCTGGCCCCGGCGAGGCCGGACTGTACCTGAGCGCCCGCGCCCTGCTTGACGCTCGCGGCGGTGATGCTGAGTGCTGCCATGGTGGTGATCCTTCCTGTCTATGTGTTGACGCTGAGCGAGGGCGGTTAGGCGCTCGCGGCGATGCGAACGATGTTGCTGTCGATTTCGAGGGTCGCGCCGAGCTTCACGGCGCTGTTGGCCTCGTCATACGTCTCTCCCGCCGTCATCACGAATGCCGTGAAAAGACGCTCGGAAGGGGTGCCGCCGACAGGCTGATCCGAGAACACGAGACGGAAGGCGAAGCTTGCCGAGGAACGCTCGCCCGCCACCAGCGCAAGCTGCCCGGCATCGGTCGGGGAGTGGTCACACACGATCGCCATTGCGCCCGCGTTCCTCGTGCCCTTGGCCTTGCGGGTGCGGGTCTCTGCGACGCGGTTGCTGGTGATAAGCTCGCTCGTGTCGCCAGCGCCGCCGAGGTTCGTGGTTCCCTTGATCTCGGTCCACACTTCGGAGGCGAAGTCAGCGGCGACAAGGTCGACCCCTGCGAACGCCTTTGCCGCGCCGATGTAGAGCTTGCTTCCTGCGGTAACGTGTAGCTGTGACATGGCCCGTCAAATCCTCTGTTTGCGCCGGTCCTCGGCGGTGTCTCGGTTGTTGCAGCGCCCGCACGAGGGCCGCCAGTTCGTCCGCTCTAGGCGTAGGTCCGGGCGTCGCTTGATGGACACCTTGTGCGCCACCAGCGTCGCCGGTCGACCACACTGGCACTTGTCGTTTCCGGGCTCGGCGAGGAACGCCTTGGCGAGCACTTCCCAAGTCCCGTCGTATCCTCGCCGGCTACTGTTCGGCCGCGTCTTGTCGAGGGCCGCCTTGCGCTCCCGGTCCATGGCCACTTGCTTGGAACAGCGTTCACCAGAACGATGGACGCCGCCGCAGTGACCACAGACACGGGGTGCGCGGGTCGGCATGTCGACTAGGCGACGGGGCGGGTGTTCGGGTCGCCGAGGATGGCGACGGCCGCGATGGGGCTGTTGCCGCTGTCCGCCGCCGCCGGGGTGATCGTGAGGCGGGTGTACCGCTTGTTCCCGATGTACCCGAGCTTCCGGACCACGCCATCATTCGCGAAGGTGAAGCCGGCTGCGGCCTCGGTGCCGATCAAGTCGGCATCGGCCACGGCGTTGGCGGCATCCATGTTCGCCGCGTCGGACTCCTCCAGGAGCACGGTGTACGTGGCGTCGACGTCGGACAGGGTTCCGGTCTGGATCGCGTAGGCGAGGGACTCGTATCCGAGCCGATCGATGATCGCGCCCACAAGCGGGGTCGTGCCGAGGTTGGAATTTGCCGCCGGGGCGATGCACGGGCGGATGACGATGTTCGAAGCGATGTCGCGCATTTTGCGGGGTGTCCCTTTGAGGGTGTGTGAGGGGTCGAAGGCCAGCGCCGTCAGGAGGCGCGCGACGCTGGCCCGCGATCGGTGCTCGTTACGAGGTCGCGCACCGAACTTTCTTGATCGCGGCCGGGGCGACAACTGCGCCGCCCGTGCGCCGGGTTGCGTGAATTCTCGTGATCCCGTTTGTGGCCAACAGATACGGATTGACCAGAATGGACAGGGCGAGCCGGTCGACGATGCGATACGCGGTGGCGATGTCGCCGAACACGATCGGCTCGGCTGCGCTGCCGATGTCGTCCATATCCGGGACTTCGATCACGGGCCGCCCAAGGATCGTCTCGGGCTGTCCCGCCGCATAGGAGGGCTGCCACAGATAGACGCCCGTGGTGCCGTCCTTGAGCTTCCGAACCGCCGCGAGGGTCGAGCCGTTCATCAGCCACGTCCCACGGTTCCGATAGGCCGCCGGGAGCGAGTACAGGCAGTCAATGAGCACGTCGGCCGGGGTCGTGCCGAGGGTCGACGCGTTGCCGGTCGGGGTGTAGCCGACGCTGGCATTGACCATGATGCCTTCCGGCGCGAGCACGCCGTTGCCCTTCACGAACGCGAGACCTTCCTTGGCCCCGAAGTCCTCGGCGAGGGCGAGCCGCACCTCGGCTTCCGCCATGCCGGCGCTGTCCGCCAAGAGGGCGTTGGAAACGTCGACATAGGTGTTGATCTCGCGAATGGTCACGTCGACCTGTCCGAACGTCGGTTCACTCGACTCCGACGCCTGCAGTTCGCCCTTCCACTTCGCGTTGGTGATGCCCGTCCGCTTCGGATAGCTCACGCTCGCCGAGGAAGTGCTGCGCACGGTGGCCAGCGGCCGGATTGGCGAGAACTCCACGAGGTCGCGAATGAACTCGGTGCTCATCTCCGGGGTCGCGAGATAGCCGCCCTGCGGGTCGCTCGACACCACGAGGGTTTTCAGTTCGTCGGCCGGTGCGCGGTCGCCCATGCGAAGGTACGTGCCGAACGCCTTCCGCTGGATAGCGGCGTCCTCATCTTCCTGCTTGCCGCCGCCAGCCGCCGGCCGGTTGGCCTTGGCTTCGATCTTGTCGAGACGCGCGACGATTGCCGTGGTGTCGGCCTTGGTTTCGATGGCCTTCAAGCGGCCTTCGATGCCGCTCGCCATCTCGGCCAGCGCCTTCGTCACGAGGTCGGCGGGGTCGGTCTCGGCATCCTTGAGAACGAGCGTAGCGTCATCGTAGCGCATTATCGGTTTCCTTCCGTGAGTTGGGCCGTGGCCCGTTCGATTGCAGCCACAAGGGCCAGTGCCGACGCGAGAGATTTTGCCGAGGTCACACGAGCGCCCGGATGCATCGGGAGCACCACTAGGCTGGCCTCAAGCAATTCGACGGACTGGATCGTCCTCCCGCCGCCCGTGCGCGGGATCGCTTTCTTGGTGAGGAAGCCGATCGATATGCCGCGCACCGCACCACTGCGGACCAGCGCGCGAACTTCCCTTGCCCGCGCGACGTCGTCGACCAACAGGCGGCCCTTTAGATGTAGACCGTCCGCCGCCTCTACGGCTTCGGACCAGACGCCAAGAGGCTCGGCTTGATCGTGCGCGAAAAGAAGCGGAATTGGCAGTTTCGTTCCCTTAAATGCGCCGGGTTCGATCCAGTCATTCAGACGATCGCCCGCCTTGAACGGCCACGCGATGCCCGCGATCGAACCGTCGTCGCCATCGGCCATGATCTTGGTTTCGAGGTACAGACGATCCACGGTCATGCCTCCGAACGGAAGTTGCGACGGTCAGCGGCGAAGGCGTCCACTTGCTGTTCCACCCACGACACGCGAAGCAGCGTCAGCGCGGCCTTCGTGGTGAGGTCGACCGGCTTCCCGTCCTCTTTCACGTCCCATCGGATCACGAGGGCTGCGAGGCATTCGAGGCGAGCACGCTCGCGGTTCTCTGCCGTCACCCTGCCAGTGTCGTCGGCAAGCTCACTGAGACGATCCGAAAGAGCGAGGCGAGCGCGGCGCGCGGTGTCGCTGTCTGGGCCACAGAGCGTGAGCTTGAGGCCGGTAGGCTCGCCCGTGAACGGGTCGGCAAGCTCAAGCTCGCGTCCGCGATCCTGATCCGAGACGTTGGCGCGGATGTCCTCAAGCTGCATCGGTGGCCCCCGCGTCGTCGGGCTTCGGGGCTGGCGTCGGCGGTGTCGGTGCGCCGGGCTGGTTGTTGCCCGTGTTCGGATTTGCAAACTCGCTCCCGCCTTCGCGCGGCGGCATCCCGAGCCAATCGCGGCCCTCATTCGGGTTGAGCACTCGTGCGCTGATCAATGAGGAGATTGCCGTTGCGCGGGCCGTGAGGTCGACGCGGGACAGGTCATCGCGGGAGAACCTGATTGCGTATTTCTCCCGCTCGTCTGGCAAGAAAAGTCCGCGACGCAAGGCCGCTTCCAGTTCGATCAACCAGCTTTCGAGGCTGTATGACAGGAACTCTTTGCCCTGTTGCTCGCCGTTGCTCCAAGTCGCCCTGTCAAGCTCGTACAGCATCCCCGGCGGAACCCTGTAGGCTCTGCAGATTTCAAGGATAGTGAACTTGCGCAACTCAAGGAATTGCGCATCGGTCGAGGTCATCTGGAGTTGGTTATATTTCAGACCATCCCAAAGGACCGGGGTCCGGCCAGCGTTCTCGCTTGATGCTTGCGTGGCCTTCCACGCGGCAAGTATCTTCTGGATACCGGCGTCGCCGGGACTTTTGTCAGTCCCTAGCCAACCGGACGGGCGAGCGCCTTGGGCAAAGAATTTTGCTGCAAATCGCTCTAGGACCAAGGCAACGGCTATACTTTCTCTTGCGAGTGTCGTCGGGCATTTCCCGAAGCCGGATCGAACGTGGATGATGTTCGCGGCCGGAACCGGCCGGCTGTTGATCGAATAGGATGGCTCGCCAGTGCTGGCGTCGCTCGTCACCTGAATTGCGCCGTTCGCGTACTGGATCAGTTCGACTGCGCGGCCGTCGACCCTGTTGACGTAGCAAAGGCCGCCAGCGTCATAGAGGTTCGCACTCGCAACCATGTCCCTCACGAGGGCCGGGAATGAGGTCCAGGAATTTGCTTCCACCTCCAAGAGGCGGTTCACTGGATGGCTGCGGTCGACGACTTCTGTTCCGTCCGCTTCGATCCGAACCACGCTCGCCGGGAGGGACGCGGCGGACTCGCTGAGCAGCCGGATTGCCGACACGACGGCCGGGACTTGCAAGGCGCTGCCCGGCGACACGCTCACGCCTGCAGCGGCGGGAACGGCCCCGAGGATCGCCAGCAACTCCGCTGACGGATCGGATAGGGATTTTTGCTCACGACGGAAGGGCCAGCGCATGGCCCGAATATCTTCCTACTAGGACGTTCTTCCTAGTGGGGACGTTTGGGCTACTTGCGGATTGTTCGGGGTTTCAGGACGCCGCCGGCTTCGTCCTGAGCCACGCGTCAAGCTCCGCTGTCATCGCGTAGTAGGTCCTTGGGCGGGGCTGGTAGATCGGCACTCCGGCTTCCTTGGCCCATGCCCTCACGCTGTCCGGGCTCACGCCGAGGTATCTGGCGATGGTCTCCGCTCCCCACAGTTTCGAGGCCGCCGGGCGAGGCGCAACCAGCTTGTCGAAGCGGTCGGCTGTCAGCGCGGTCATGGGATGTCTTTCGGCGGTTTGTAGACGGTGAAGTTGCTAAAGCGTCCTCTGAGACGGGTTTGAGTCCATCCCATTTTGCGGGCCACTCTCTTGGCCAGTACAGCCACGTATTCCCGCGTCCTTGACTCGGTTTGCCGCTCCCCACGGGTGATCTGGGCAAGCTCGGCAATCGTCCATTCGCGTTGAGGCATCGACCGGAAGGCTTGAGCGATGCGATAAGCCATCGTGTCGGGAATTTCAGGGTCCCAGTCCATCGTCGCCGCGACATCGGGACGGGCGAACCGGAGGCCGGGCCGCCCTGAGCAACCGCCTTTTACCCATCCCAAACGAGCCGCCGCCGCCTTCGCCGTCCGAGCCACATAACCGCGACTTAGCTTTGCGTGGTCGCCCTTAGCGAGCGCGGCCCTGATCTCGTCTATGCCCCACGGGCGATCGGGCCGCGTCAGTAGGACGGCCTCGATCCTGTCCGTGAGGTTCGGCGTCGTCATGGCGGGAGTAACCGTCAGGTCGCCGGGGCGAAGATCATGCGCCGAGGGTTGAGCGGGTCGCGAACCTTGGCCCATCCGAACCGCAGCCGAACCCGATCCACGACGGCGTGAATGTGGGTCCGCTGGTGAAGCCGCGCGGGGTCGTCTTGCGGGTAAATCCGCGCCTTGATTTCGTGCATCGTCCAATGTCGCGGGTTCTCCCGGAGGAGCTTTTCGACGATTGCCTCGTATCGCTCGGCGACGCGGTGCGGAAAGTCCCTCTCCGCCGTCTCCGGGCTGGTGAAGATCGATCGGGTGCCGTCCTTGAATACCGCCATGCCGATGCTGCGGGCGACGCTCGCAGTGTGCTTGCCGAGAAGGGCGAGCAGCGCGCGGCGATTGTTGATGCCGGTGGGGTCGATCGCATCCACGATGGCATCCCGCGTCCACACCCGGTGCGGGTCGCTGATCAACGTGCGGCGGATGGCTCGGCGGATGGCAAGCCGGCGAAGCTCGGGATGCGTCGGCAGGGCGCGAGGGCGGGGCCGGACCAGCCGCTTAATCGCGCGGGCCATGAGGACTTCCATCGGTTGGGCGGTGTTCATTTTCAGTTCCCCACGTTTTCGTGACAATCAAAGGCGTTTGCCTGTCAGTGCAATTAACTGCAATGCTACCATGCTAACATTTCAGTCTAGGTCGGCGTCGTCGCCGCTTCGCCCGAACACTCTGAGTCAGGTCGAGGGGTAGGGCAAGCTCGGCGTCGGGCGTTGGTTCGGGTTTCGAGCCACTTCCGGACGGCTCGGGATCGTGCGGGCTGCAGCGGGGCCGCTACGGCCTCACACGCCCTGCATCGCCTCCATGACTTCCGCGAGCGTCGGCGGGGTGCCGTCGTCATCGTTGAGCATGTCCGCAAGCAATTCCTCGGCGGTCATGGGCTCGTCTTCCGGCGCGGTCTGCGACTTGGCCGACGCGGTTGCCTTCGGCTTCATGAAGGTCGCGGGTGCGGGCTTGGCCACCACGTTCCCGGCCGCGTCGACCACGAGGCCATTCTTGGCGAGCCACAGGTTCACGGCCTCGGCTCGGAACTTGAGGGCGGTGCCAATTCGCGGGGTCGACGGTGGCTTGTGGATACCGGCCGCACTGACGAACGCTGGCCAGTGGGCCACGACGTAGCTGATCACGTCGGCCGCGTGACCGTCCGGGCATCCCTTGGCGAAGTCCGCCAACATCTTCTTATCGACGGGCATGAGCTTCACCCACTTGTCGGGATAGCTCTTTGCCATGGCGTCGATCCACGCGCCGGCTGGCGAGCCGCTGGAGGCTGGGGGCTCTTCCTTTTTCTCTTCAATCTTCCCGCCCTCTTGGATTTTAATTTGAGACACGGCGAGGCCCGAAGGGACTTCGCCATCTTTCTTGTTGATCAGGTGAAGAGGTAGGACAGTAGGAAAGTAAGTGTGATCGGTTGCGCTGCCGATTGCGCCGCTGATTGCGCTGCCGATTGCGCTGCCGATTGCGCCAACAGGGCCGGAAACTGCCGGTCCTAGACGGTGGATCAGGTCCGACTTGCGGGACAAGTCGAGGGCCAGGATCGTCGGCCGGATGTAGGAACGAACCTTCGATCCGGCGAAGCGGGAACGGTCACGCTCTATCAGCCCCTCGGCCTCAAGATCGGTAAGGGCACTCTGTAGCGTGCGGCGGGGCAGCTTCGCCCACGCTGCCCACTGGTCGAGGCTGTAGACGGCCCAATAGCCGGGCGTGCCCTTGATCCTGATAACGGACACCTTCCATCGGAAGATGATCGTATCGAGCACCTTCGCCAGCGTCGGCTTGTCGAGACACCAGCCCCGGAACTCGGCTTCGTCTGCGATCGGCTCGGCTGGCCCCTCGGCGAGGGCGTTCGCCTTCGCGATTTCCTTGGCGAGCTTCGCCTTGCTCTTCGCTGCGGCGGGGGTGTTGAAGTTCATCGTGGTAGGCATGGGAATTTGATCCTTTCGGGACTTGAAGGATCAGATGCCGTGCGGTATCTAAATACCGCCTCTGGAAGGGCATCCGATCTGCGAGTTGAACCGCGTCCCTTTTGGCGAGGGGCGCGGTTTTGTTACCGTTTCTGGTCGCGCTCTATGGGCTCGGTTGAAATGCTTCCATCGGGCCGGATGAAGTGCACTCGCCGCGCGCGGTACAGGTCAATGTCTCCGAGCAAACCCGTTGCCGCATCGTGTGGACCAGCGATCACCACGCCTGCGGGGTGCCAGCGAGTAATGCCCGCGTGCTCCCCCACCATCAGGACAAGCCCACCGCTACAGCCGCTCATGTTGGCGTGCAGTTCGGGGAGTGGGGATGATCCAATCGGCAGGTCGCGGGACGGGTCGTACGTGATCAGTATTGATCGATCGTCGTAGTCTTCGACGGTTGGCAGCGCCCCAAATGCCTCGAATATTGCGGACCCATCGGCGTGAACGATGCGCCGATTCTCCGGGAACCCCACGAGAATGAGCCCCCTGTTTTGTTGCAAGTCCGGAGGCGGCCAATTCGCCCTATAGCAACTAACCGGCACCTTTTTCAGTGCCAGCATGATCGCGGGCGCTATACGAAACGTCGCTAGGTCCAAAGTGTCGTCGATCGCGATGAGGGATGCTTCCGGATCGAATGCACACGTTCCAATCTGTGCAATGACCTTCGGGTCACCGGCACGCTCGCCGAGCAGTTGCCGAACCACGTGAGCCGCCGTAACCGCTATGGGGCTCTCGCCATCGAACGTCACAAAAAAACAGGTCGCGCCGGTGACCAAACGCGGCCATGGTTCATCGGCTCGGTGCCAATAGAGGGGCGCACACGCCCGCAGACCAATAGCCAACATTTCGTTTTGAAAGTCTGTGCCAATCGTCATTCTCACAGAGTAAATCGACGGCTTCGGTTGCGCAAAACACCTCGCCGTTTTGGTTGGCACGGGACTCGTAACCGATTGAAACTTCAAGGCCGCTTTACTCCCCGTTTGGGAGAAAAGAGCAGCAATATCAACGAGCCTGAAGGGACTCTGACTCCGCCAGTCTAGGTTCGAATCCTAGTTCCCCAGCCAATTGCCGCCGCTGCAGCGGTCGTCTTCCCAGTTCCGCCCCGAGATCGGCCATCAACCTGGTGCGGGATGTCGCCTCCGGCGACCGCATCGGGAAACGAATCGGCTAAATTTTTATCCCTCGCGGACCTGGCCGCGTCCGGCCGCAGGACGCAGCCCCGAGAATGGCAAGCTTCGCCACAAGAACCAGTATAGGCAAGATGCAGTGTGGGAATGTCGGAGTCAGGATGCCCAAGGTAGCAGTCCTCGGCGGAGGTCTTCAGGGATGTTGTGTCGCGCTGGCCCTCGCCGAACGGGGCGCGAACGTGGTGCTGATCGACCGCAACGAGCGCCTGCTCAGCCGCGCGGCCATCGCCAACGAGGGCAAGATCCATATCGGATACATGTATGTCGGCGACCCGACACTGGCCACCGCGCGCATGATGATCGAGGGCGCGCTGGCCTTTGGGCCGTTCTTTGGCCGGCATCTCGCCTGTGATCCCCAATCGATGAGCCACTCCGATCCGGCCGTCTACGCGGTGCATCGCGACAGCCAGCACGACACCGCCGAGGTGTCGGGATACCTACGGGCAGTTCATGCGCTTCTCGGCGAGGCGGCGACAGGCCGGGAGCATTCCTATTTCGGCATCGACCTCCGGCAGGCGCTGCGCGAGTGGAGCGCGGCGGAACGCGAGGCGGCGTTCGATGGTGAGTTGGTGCTCGGCGCATTCAGCAGCCCGGAAACGGCGATCGACCCCGTCGAACTCGCGGATCGGCTGCGCGCCCTGATCGCCGCCATGCCGGCGATCGAAGTTCGACTGGAGGAGACTGTCGTATCGGTCGCTGACGATGGTGGACGGGTGATGGTCGCCAGCCTGAGAGCCGACGGCCCGGTTCGTGAAGCGTACGACCAGGTCGTCAACGCGCTCTGGGACGGCCGGCTGGCGATCGACGCGAGCTGGGGCGTGTCGCCCCGGCGGCCGCACCTGCACCGCTTCAAGTACGGCGTGACCTACAGGCGCCCGGCGGCGGAGAAACCCTTCAGCGCCACTTTCGTCTCGGGTCCGTTCGGTGAAGTGGTCGGCTACCGCGACGGCATCACATACCTCACCTGGTACCCCGAATGCATGCGCGGGATGTGGCGCGACATCGCGCCTCCCGACATCCCGACATATGCCGAGGAACCGCTGCGCTCGGCCATCATCGAGGGCACCTTCGGCGCGTTGAAGGACATCGTGCCTGGCCTCGCCGCGACAGAGCCGCGAGATTGGTCCGGCGCGACCGTCAGGGGTGGAATCATCGTCGCCTGGGGAGAAACGGACATTGACGACCCGACCAGCGAACTGCACAGCCGTTTCGCCATCGGCGTTCGATCGCACGGCCGATATCATTCCGTCGACCCCGGGAAACTGACAATGGCGCCCTACTTTGCCGATGCCTGCGCGGAACGCATCGTCCCGCGCCCATGAACGGCCCGCTGGTGACAGTCGGCGTTCCAGTCTATCGCGGCCACGACATGGTGGCCGCGACGCTCGAATGTGTGCGGACGCAGACCTACACCAACATCGACGTATTGATTTCGGTCGATGCCGCCGACGAGACGACGGCGGAGGCATGCCGTCCCTTTCTCGCCGATCGGCGATTCCGCATGGCGATCCAGCCGGCCCGCCTGGGCTGGGCAGGCAATACCGACTGGACGATGCGTCACCGGCGCGGCGAGTTTTACATCTACCAGCAGCACGATGACACGGTCTCCCCGGACTACGTCGCCAGCCTCGTCGCGGCGGCCAAGCGCTGGCCGGAGGCGTCGATTCTCTTCTCGGAGATGGAGCTCCGCGGCCCGCGCACGGTCATGTTTCGCGACCCTTCCCTCGTCGGCGACCGCGCGACCCGAGGATTCACCTATCTCGAGCGCCTCAACACCAGCATGTTTCGCGGCCTCATGCGCGGCTCGGCCCTCGAGGCGACTGCCGGCCTGCGGATCAGCGAGTTCGACAGCTTCGGCAGCGACATGGCGCTGATGGCGGAACTGGCGCTCGCCGGAGAGTTCCGCTTCGTGGAAGGCCCGGTCTATTTGAAGAATATCCACGGCAAGAACCTCCAGCTGAAGTTCGGAACGTGGCCGGAAGCGACCAAGCGGGCGGCCTGGGCCTCCTTCGGCGCGTGGATGATGGAAATATTCGTCCCGATCGGCGCATCGCCCGACGAGCGGTGGCATCTGTTCGACACCGTGCTGGAGCGCTTCCTGGTCGCCCGGGGATTGCGCAACTGGCGCGGGGCCAGGTGGCTCTTCAGCAAAGGTCGCCGCATGGAGGCCGCCGCCGATGCCAACCGCAGCCCGACGCTGCGTCTTCTCGACGGACTTCGACGGAGTGGCCACATCGACGGTTGGATCCGCCGGCGCAGCCGGTTTATGCTCTGCGACATCGACAACCGGGACGCCGCGGGCCGCGAGGCACTCCTCCGCGACATCCTGGCACGGCTGCGGGGCGGCGGTCGTTTTGACCCTGCGATCCTGGACGCCTCGTGGTCCTCGATCGAAGCGAGGGCTGTCGGGCGGTTTGCTGGGGGGTGAGGCCGGGCGCCGGCCCTGCCGGTCCGTGCCGACGACCCGGCTTCGGCCCCCAGCTTCCCGGAGCGCGTTCAATGCGACTCGCGCGGCACCGCCGACCCCCGGCATCCGACGAGGAAGTCGAAGTCGACGCCCTTGTCGGCCTGGAGGACGTGCTCGGAGAAGAGCCAGGCATAGCCGCCCGCCGGCTTCGCCACCGGCGAGGTCCAATTCTCCCGCCGCCGCGCCAGTTCCTCGTCGGTCACTTCCAGGTGGAGCCGCCGGTTCGGCACGTCGAGTTCGATCATGTCGCCGTTCTCAACCAGCGCCAGCGGGCCGCCGAGCGCCGCCTCGGGCGCCGTGTGAAGCACCACCGTGCCATAGGCGGTGCCGCTCATCCGGCCGTCCGAGATGCGGACCATGTCGCGGATGCCGCGCTTCAGCACCTTCGGCGGCAGGCCCATGTTGCCGACCTCGGCGAAGCCGGGATAGCCTACCGGCCCGGCATATTTCAGCACCATGACGCAGGTTTCGTCGATGTCGAGATCGGGATCGTCGATCCGGGCGCGATAGTCCTCGATCGATTCGAACACCACGGCGCGGCCGCGATGGACCATGAGGTCGGGCGACGCCGCCGACGGCTTCACGATCGCCCCGCCGGGCGCGAGGTTGCCGCGGAGCACGGCGATCCCGCCGCTCGCGGTCAGCGCCTTGTCGGCGGGGCGGATCACCTCCTCGTCGTAGCAGGGCGCATCGGCAACCCGCTCCCATGCCGTCTTGCCTGACACCGTGAGGGCGTCGCGGTGGAGCGCGCCCATCTCGCCGAGCTTCCGGATCACGGCCGGCAATCCGCCGGCATAGTAGAAGTCCTCCATCAGGAACCGCCCGGAGGGCTGCAGGTCGAGGATGGTCGGAATGTCCTTGCCGAGGCGATCCCAGTCGTCGAGGCCGATGTCGACGCCGACGCGGCCGGCGATGGCGATGAGGTGGACGACGGCGTTGGTCGAGCCGCCGATGGCGCCGTTGACGCGAATGGCGTTCTCGAAGGCCTCCCTGGTCAGGATCTTCGAGATGCGGACATCTTCCCTGATCAGATCGACGATCCGGTGCCCGACCGCATTGGCGAGCACGTAGCGGCGCGAGTCGACCGCCGGGATCGCGGCATTGTGCGGCAGCGCGAGGCCGAGCGCCTCGACCATCGACGCCATGGTCGAGGCCGTCCCCATCGTCATGCAATGGCCCGCCGAGCGCGACATGCAGGCCTCGGCGTCCATGTAGTCGTCCAGTGTGATCTTGCCGGCTTTCAGCTCATCGGTGAGCTGCCACACGCCCGTGCCGGACCCGATGTCGCGGCCGCGATACTTGCCGTTGAGCATCGGCCCGCCGGAAAGGACGATGCTCGGCAGGTCGACGCTCGCCGCCCCCATCACCAGCGACGGCGTGGTCTTGTCGCAGCCGCAGAGCAGGACCACGCCGTCGATCGGGTTGCCTCGGAGCGACTCCTCGACGTCCATCGAGGCGAGGTTGCGGAGAAACATCGCGGTCGGGCGGAGATTGGATTCACCGAGCGAGGTCACCGGGAACTCGAGCGGGAATCCGCCCGCCTCCAGCACCCCGCGCTTGACGTGCTCGGCGAGCGTGCGGAAGTGCGCATTGCACGGCGTCAACTCCGACCAGGTGTTGCAGATGCCGACGATCGGACGCCCGTCGAAGGCGTGCGAGGGGATGCCCTGGTTCCGCATCCAGCTCCGGTGGAGGAAGCCGTCCTTGTCGTTCTTCCCGAACCACTCCGCAGAGCGGTAACGGCGTGTCTTGTCGGTCATGAGCCTCCCCTTCGCGTCAACCCAGGCCCTCACCGGTCGCAGGCCCTCGCGCTTCGTCTCGGGAGATAATCCCGCACGAACGCCGGAGTAAAGACCGGCGCCGCAAGCCTTCCGCGACAGGTCAGGGCTGGCGCCCTACCCCAGGCCGCGCGCCTTCGTCACCGCCCGCACCGCGTCGACGGCGGACTGCACCGCGCGGTCGAGATGTTCGCGCTCCGAGATCAGCGGCGGCGCCATCTCGAACGCCGACACCCCGATCGCACTCGCGAGCACACCACCGTCCTTCATGTGCCGCACCACATCCTTCACCGTGTCATCGGCGAAGGGGGCCTTGGTCTTCCGGTCGGCGGTGAAGTCGACCGCGATCCACATCCCGATGCCGCGGACGTCGCCGACGATCGGCTCGCCGCCTAGCGCGTCCTTGAGCGCGTCGAGGAAGTAGCGGCCGTTGTCGCGGGCGCGTCCGATCATGCCGTCGCGCTCGCAGATCGCGATGCTCGCCGTGGCGGCGGCGACGCCCCCGCCGTGGCCGCTGAAGGTGTGGACATGGCGGAAGGCCGGCAGCGCCTCGACCAGTTCCTTCCGCGCGATCATGGCGCCCATCGGGAAATAGCCGGCGGTCATTGCCTTGGCCATGGTCATGATGTCGGGCTCGATCCCGTAGTGCTCGCTCGCGAACCAGGCGCCGGTCCGCCCGAATCCCGTGATCACCTCGTCGACGATGAGGAGCACGCCGTACGTGTCGCAGATCTCGCGGATGCGACGGAAATAGGCGGCCGACGGCGGTTGCACGCCGTTCGCCTGCATCACCGGCTCGGCGATGAAGGCGGCGACGAGGTCCGGACCCTCATGCAGGATCTGGTGCTCGAGATAGTCGGCGCAGAACATCTCGTACGCGTCGTCCGGCATGCCGAACGGGTTGCGGTAGCGGGTCGGGCCGGGGATCATGCTGGTGCCCGGCACGCCCGGCTCGGAGATGTGGCGGGTGCCAAGCCAGTCGGTCACCGAGAGCGCGCCCATGGTGGCGCCGTGATAGGCATTCCAGCGCGCGATCACCTTGTAGGCGCGCGGCTTCTTGCCGCTCACGACCTGGTATTGTTTCGCCAGCTTCAGCGCCGCCTCGACGGCTTCCGAGCCCCCGCTCACATACATCACCTGGGAGAGCTGTCCCGGCGCCAGCTCGGCAAGCTTGGCGGCAAGCGTCACGGCCGGCGCGACGAAGTTGTCATAGGTCCCCACATAGTGGAGGCGGCCGAGCTGCTCATAGACGGCCCGGGCAATCTCATCGTTGCCGTAGCCGAGCGAATTCGCCCGGGTGTGCGAACTCATCATGTCGAGATAGACCCGCCCGTTCTGGTCGGTCAGCTCGACGCCGCGCCCCTCCACGTAGATGTTGGCGCCGTCGCGATGAACGTCCTCCACCTTCGCCAGCGGAAAGATGCAGTGCTCGAAGGCGTCCCGTTGCATCCGGTCGACATTCGCCCCGTTGGTCATGCTCATGCTGCCTCTCCATCGCCCCGCGGCTCATTGCGCCAAGGCTACCCGCGTCATGCACCGAAATCCAAGAAAGATCTGGCCGGTCCAGGAATCCCCTCTGAGCCGAGCCGCCCGGGCCGTGCAGCTCCGAGGGTCGGCCTTGCAGGAGCGCACTGTTATGTTATAACGTTGCCACCCTATCCGAACAGGAACGCTGGCCGATGTCCCTCCGCGCCCTCGCATTTGTCGTCGCCCTTGCCGCTCCCGGCGGCGCCTTCGCCGTCGAGATTCCCATCCCCATCGTCGCCGCCGAAAGCTTCTATGGCGAGGTTGCGACCGCCATCGGCGGCGACCGTGTCGTCGTCGAGAGTGTTGCGATCAGCCCCGATGCCGACCCGCATGATTTTGCCCCTCCCCCCTCGGTCGCCCGCGCCGTCTCCGACGCCGGGTTAGTGATCATGAACGGCCTCGACTACGACCACTGGATGGAGAATCTCCTCGAAGCGTCACCCGACGACGATCGCATCGTGCTCGATGTCGGCGTTCTTCTCGGCGCGGAAGAAGGCGGCAACCCGCACCTCTGGTACGATCCGCGCGCAGTGCCCGCCCTCGCCGCCGCGCTCACCGCGGCCCTGTCGGCCGCAGACCCGGAGGGCGCCGCCCAATACCAGCGCCGATTCAACGACTATGCAGCCTCCCTCGATGAACTGAACAGCAAGATTGCGACGATCCGCGAGGGTTACGCCGGGACGGAGGTCATCGCGAGCGAGCCGGTCTTTGGCCTCATGGCGGAAGCGCTCGGCCTCAAGATGCTCGGGGAGGAGTTCCAGCGCTCCGTCATGAACGAGACCGAGCCTTCCGCCCGTTCAATCGCCGAGGTGGAGGACGATATTCGTTCCCGCCGGGCGAAAGTGCTGTTCTACAACAGCCAGGTCGTCGATCCGCTCACCGAGCGGCTGCTCGCGACCGCGGGCGAGGCCGGCGTGCCGGTGGTCTCGGTCACCGAGTCGATGCCCGCGGGCAAGTCCTATGTCGGCTGGATGCTCGACCAGCTCGACGCCACTGCAAAGGCGCTCGCGGCGCCTGCATCGTGAGCGCCGTCAGTTTTGAGCATGTGACCCTGTCGCTCGGGGGAACGCGAATCCTGGCCGATGTCGATTTCGACATCGGCGAGGGGGAGTTCATCGGCGTCCTCGGACCAAACGGCTCGGGCAAGACGACGCTGATGCGGGCGATCCTCAATCTCATCCCGGCACAGTCGGGCCGCATCACCGTCTTCGGCGCGCCCGCCCGCCGCGGAGCGCCGGGAATCGCCTATCTGCCGCAGACGCGGAGCGCACCGCCGACCGCGCCCATCTCCGGCCGTGACTACCTCGCCGCCGCGGTCAATGGCGAGCGGTGGGGAATACCGCTGGTCGCCGCTGCCGATCGCCGGGCCGTGGATGAAGCGCTGGAGATGGTGGGCGGAACCGCCCTTGGCCGGCGTCCGCTGTCTCGGATGTCCGGAGGCGAGCGCCAGCGGCTTCTCATCGCCGGGGCGCTCATCGGCCGCCCGCGACTCCTCCTCCTCGATGAGCCGTTGATCAGCCTCGATCATCGACAGCAGCACGTCATCGTCGAACTCGCCCACCGTCTGTCCCGCGACCTCGGCCTGACCGTCCTCTTCAGCGCGCACGAGCTCAACCAGCTTCTCGGCGCCATCGACCGCATCCTCTACCTCGGTCACGGCCATGCTGCGGTCGGCGCCGTCGAGGAGGTGATGACGCCGGCTACCCTTTCGCGGCTCTACGGGGCGCCGATCGAGGTGGTGCGCGTCGGCGGCCAGATCTTCGTCATGTCGAAGGGCGAGCACGTCGAGCGCGAACACCATCACGACCATGCTCACCTATGACTTCGTGCTCCGCGCCTTCGCGGCAAGCGGCGTGGTGGCCGTCGTCGCCGGCGTCGTCGGCTGGTTTCTGGTCCTTCGCGGTCAGACCTTTGCCGGCCACGCCCTCTCCCATGTCGGGTTCGCGGGCGCGACCGGCGCGGCGCTGATCGGGGTTTCTCCGCTTGCCGGCATGGTTGCGGTCACGACCCTTGCCGGGGTGGGGATGGGCCTCCTTGCCGAACGGCTCAGCGGTCGCGATGTCGCGATCGGCATCGTCCTGGCGCTGGCCCTCGGCTTCGGCCTGCTCTTCCTGAGCCTCAACCGCTCGACCTCGCTTCAGGCGACGGCGATTCTTTTCGGCAACGTTCTCGCCGTCTCACCGGCGATGCTCACGACGCTCCTGATTCTAGGCTTCGGCGCGCTTGCGGCGCTGGCCCTGCTGTCGCGGCCGCTCCTGTTCGTATCGCTCCAGCCCGAACTCGCAGAGGTGCGTGGCCTATCGCCGCGGCTGATCGGAACCTTGTTTCTCGCCGTCACCGCGATAGCCGTCGCACAGTCGGTCCAGATCGTTGGCGTGCTTCTCGTCTTCGCCCTCATGGTGGGTCCGGCCGCGGCGGCCCAGCTTCTCACCAACCGCGTCATTCCCGGCATACTCCTGTCGGCGGCGCTGGCGCTTGCGGAGGCGTGGCTTGGCATCGTCGTGGCGTGGCACACGGACTGGCCGACGAGCTTCTCGATCGTCATGCTGTCGGCGCTCGTCTACTTCGCGGCCATCGCGCTGACGCGGCGGCGGCGCGCTGCGTGACGGCGGCTCCCGGAATTTGACACACTTTGGCCTGACACTTACAGGTCAGGCGTTCGGACGGGCGGCAGGGCGACAGCAGTAAATACCGGAGATCGATGCATCATGGCGTTCTTTGATTCGGACAAATCCGTCGACAACTCTAAATTGAAGGAACTTAAGCTTCTCGTCGAGAAGAAGACGGCCGTCTACAAGAAAAAGGACATTCTCTACTATGAGAAGGATGGCATCGTAGTTGGTGTCGCGGGTGTCCTGAAAGAAAAAAGCGACGGGACGATCAAGGGAACCTTGATTGCGGTGGCCGTCACTGAGACGGAGAAGGACAGGCCGGTATGGGACGTATCGAATTTCTCCTATGACGCCGCCAAGCTCGAGGATCAGCTCCGAAAGGAGAAATTCGAAAAGATTTCGGAGACTCTGTTCAAGAAGAAGGATCTCATCTGGGGATCGCCCTTCGACGACACGCTTTATGGCTTTGACGGCAACGATACGATCGTAGGCTGGCAGGGAAACGACCGGATAAATGGCGGTAAAGGCAAAGATCTTCTTGTTGGAGATTTTGACAAGGACACCGGCTACGCCGGATATGTCGGGAATGATACCTTCGTTTTCGATGAAGCCTTGAAAAACAAGAACGTTGATGAAATCGCCGACTTCAATGTCAATCACGATTCCATCGAACTCAGCCAGAAAAAATTCAAGGGTTTCGAGAAGGGAACACTGGACGAGGCCGATCTCCATATTGGCAAGTCCGCGGTCGGCGATGATCCGCAGATCCTGTACAAGGCCTCAAAGGGCCATCTGTTCTATGATCCTGATGGCGCCGGGAGTGACAAGGCGCTGAAGTTCGCCAGCATTGGCAAGGACAAGGATCTCAGTCACGACAACTTCTTCGTCGCCTGAGGCCGTACTCGCCAGCACGAGACGCCTCGGCTAGACCTGTGCGATGCGCTGGTCAGTCGAGCAGGAGAATGCGCTTTCGGCCGTACGGTCCTGGCTCAAGGCCGGCGACCGTCCGGTGTTCCGGATGTTCGGCTATGCCGGGACGGGCAAGACCACCCTCGCCCGCCATGTCGCCGAGGGGGCCGACGGCGGGGTCGTCTTCGCCGCCTTCACCGGCAAGGCCGCCCACGTCATGCGCGGCAAGGGCTGCCCGGACGCCAGCACCATCCACAGCCTCATTTACCGGATGCGCGGCGAGGACGAGACCGGCCCGAGCTTCGTGCTCAACCGCGACAGCGCCGCCGCCAAGGCGGCAATGATCGTCATCGACGAGTGTTCGATGGTCGATGAGGAGATCGGCAACGACCTGCTCTCGTTCCGCAAGCCCATCCTCGTCCTCGGCGACCCGGCGCAGCTCCCGCCCGTCGCCGGCGGCGGGTTCTTCACCGGCGCGGATCCCGACGTCATGCTGACCGAGGTGCACCGCCAGGCGGCCGACGATCCGATCATCCGACTGTCGATGATCGTCCGCGACGGCGGCCGGCTCGAGGAAGGCCAGTACGGCGAAAGCAGCGTCGTCTCGCGGCGCGACATCGACCCCGAGGATGTGCTCGCCGCCGACACCGTGCTCGTCGGCCGCAACAACACGCGCCGCGCCTATAACGGACGGATTCGCGAACTCCTCAAGCGACCGCTGCCAACCCCCGTCGCCGGCGATACCCTCGTCTGCCTTCGCAACGACCGCAAACGCGGCCTCCTCAACGGCAGCCTGTGGCATGTCGACCGGGTCCGGGCCCCGCGCAAGGGCCTCCTCCGCTACACGCTCTCTCCGGAGGAAGGCGAACACGGCAAGGGCCGCACGGTGGTGACGATCAACCCGGCCTATTTCGACGGAACCGCCGAAACCCTCACCCCGCCGGAACGGCGTCGTTCGGACGCCTTTGACTTCGGCTATGTCCTCACCGTGCACAAATCGCAAGGGTCGCAGTGGGACGACGTGGTCCTCTTCGACGAGAGCTTCGCTTTCCGCGAACACGCCGCACGCTGGCTCTATACGGGCATCACCCGCGCCGCGAAGCGAATCCGGATCGTCCGCTGAGCGTTCTGAACGTCCCCAGCGCCACTACGACCACGCCCAAACAGCGCTCTTGCGGCTTCGCAGAAACCACCGGCAGCCTGTGCCGGGGGCGCGTCAGGAAGAGCCGACGCCCTTTGCCATCTTCTTGACCGGAGTGGTGGCCTTCTTCGCCGACTTCGGCTTGAGCTTGGCCTTCGCCGCCGCAGCGTCCCGCTCCTCGGCTTCCTTTGCCATGCGGAGCGCCTTCAGCTTTGCGGTCTTTTCGGAGTCCTGCGCCGATCTTGCCGCGTACTCGCTCCGCGCCTTCTCGCCCTCGCGGGCCTGTTTCTGGGCCTTGGCGAAACGCGTCTCGGCGGTGGCGCGATCCTTCGAAGTTGTGGCCATTGCGTCACCTCCCGGAATTGAACCTGCCGCGCCGGAGCCGGAGCGGCTTCGGTACACCGGCCGGGCGCGATTGCAACCGCGCGCCGAATCGACCGGTGGCACCTCTCTATTCCTACGGGATAATGGCCTTTTTCGCGAGCGCGAACGGAGCGTTGCCGGCGCTTCGCATCAAGCCGGCTAAATCGTCAGCGCCGCGCGCGGTCGCCTTTGTCGCCCTGTCCTGGCTTGGCGATCGTCTTGGCTTTCCGTCTGACGTCCTGGGCCAGCGAGCGTCCGACGTCGTCGACCTCTTCAAAACGCCCCTTTTCGTCCCGGCGGACGTAGCGTTTGTCGCCCTTGTTCGGTTCGATCAGTTCCCGTCTCGTGACCATGTCGACCCTCCGAATCATTGAAAGCTTGTGCTTTCAACATCCGCGGCGGCACCTGGTTCCGACATGCGCCTATTGGACGCCCGGATCGACCAGCGCGACCGTGCCGGGCCCGAGCGCGGCAGGCATCGCCTCAGGAGAGGTCGGCGGCGCTCCGGGCGCGCCCGCAACGAGGGGGGCGGGTGCCACCATCTGGTCGAGCGGCGTATAGCCCGGCCCCTGCAGCACCACCACTTTCGTTCCGACCTCCACCCGGTCGTAGAGGTCCATCACGTCCTGGTTCCACATCCGGATGCAGCCTGACGAGACGGCGCTGCCGATCGACGTCCAGTCATTCGTCGCATGGATGCGGTAAAGCGTGTCCTTGTTGTCGGCCCAGAGGTAGAGGGCCCGCGAGCCAAGGGGATTCTTGGGGCTGCCGTCCATGCCGTTCGGATATTTCTCCGCAAAGCCCGGATACATCTTCTGGAACGTCTCGCGCTGCAGCATCTCCGGCGGCGGAAACCACTTGGGCCAGTGTTGCTTGTTGTTGATCGTGGCCTCGCCGGCCCAGGCGAAGCCCGCCTTGCCGACGCCGATGCCGTAACGAAGCGAACGGCCGCCGTCCTGGACGAGGTAGAGGAACTTGTTGGCCGGGTCGACCACCACCGTCCCCGGCTTCTCGCTTGCGACATTGGCGGGGGTCGGCACCGTCTGCCGAATGTATTGCGGATTCACCTTGGCGACCGGGATGGCCGGGATGCGGAAGGGCTCGCCCTCGACCGGCGCGTACATCTGCAGCACCAGCGGATCGATCGTCTCGTTGGAATCGCCGGCCGTGGTGCATCCCGCGACGCCCAGTACCAGGAGTCCAAGCAGCGCCATGCGGCTTGCCGCACGGCCGAAATCCATGTTGACTCTGACGCTCACGTTCTGCCGCCGATCCCTCTCGTCGCCCCCGCCGGATCGCGGCGCACTGAGCGTACTTCCAAGAACTAGTCTGCTTCTCAGCCCCCTGAAGACACCGCAAAAATGGCAAAGGTCAGGCCGTGGCGACAGTCACTTTTTGCGCCAAGTCTTTAGATTCCGTTCAAAATCGCGTCACCGTCGGGTCTCAGTCCCCGAAGAAGGCTGCCGCGGGCCCGACCAGCCGTACCAACTTCCCGTCCGGCCCGTCGCGATACACGTTATCGCCCGTAAGCTGCCGAGATGCCGTCCGGACGACAAAGCCGCCGGTGCGGTTCGCCACCGTGTCGGGATCGTCGACCCGGGCACGCGCCGACGGAACCGGAGGCGTCGGTGTCGCAGTCGCCTCAACGGTAGGTATCTCCCCCCGATTCGGGAGCGGCAGCGCGAACACCTGGAAGGCTTTCGCAATGTCGGCGTCGATTGGCCCGCATCCACACCCAGGGTCGTACTCGCTGCGATAGCGAAAGGCGTTGGACAGCGCCGTGTAGGGCTGCCCGCCAAGCGACACCATCGGCTCGCCTTCGTCCCCCTGCTTCCCCTGGACATAGATTGCCACGTCCTGGCCGGGGCAAAGCGCACGGCACGCATTCTGGTCGCGTTTCAGCTCCTCGCCGCTCGCCGCAAAGCTGATCGGAAAATAGTAGCCGTCGCAGGTTCTGACGCACAGCGTCCGATAGGACCCGACCGACAGGTCACCGCCAGGGAAGCGGTCGCCGGAAAGTCGCGAACGACCGTTCCGGATCGGTCGCTTGTTGCCGAAGATGCTGGCGAGGAAGCGGTTCGGACGGCTCAGGCGTTTGGCGTCCGTGCTCCGGCAGCCACGCGCCGCGAGGGCCTCCAGCACAGCCGTGCGCTGCCGTTCGATCGCATAAGGGTCTGCAGGCGCATGCTGCCCGTCCCATTGTTCCCGGTCGGCGATCTCCAGCGCCAAAGACTGCGACTGGAGTTCGGCGCAGTCGTCCTCCGCCTTTGCCGATTGCCCTGAGACAACCGCCAAACCCAGCGCGAGCACCCACAGCAAGTCGGCTTTGCGCATTATCGGGCCTCTCCGCTGGTTGCGAAGACCCCTCCTGACCGCGGAAGCGGCGCCGGATCGTCTTTGGGTGAGACTATGAATCCGGTAGCCCGGCCGGTCAATCCGACCTGTCTACCGTCCGTCGGGCGTCCGCAGCCCACCCCACTTGTCGCGAACGGCGTAGTAATGCTCGGCCGGATCATAGATCTCGACCGCGAGCGCAAGGGTCTTGGCGTCGAGCCGGCCATAGGCCGAGAGCAGCGAATAGGCACCGACTACCCGCGCATACTGCGCATTGACCAGCGAGACCCGCGCCTGCAGCAGGTCCTGCTGGGCATTGAGGACGTCAAGCGTGGTCCGCTGCCCGACCCGCCGTTCTTCGATCACGCCGGTGAGCACCAATTGTTGCGCCGACACCTGGGCCTCGGCCGCCGTCACCTGCGCGCGCGCCGCATCGAGCTGCCCCCAGGCGGAGACGAATGCCTGCCGCACCTGAGCCCGAGCCGAATCGAGGTCGATGCGCCGCTGGCCGAGGGTTTCCTTGAACTGGCGCACATTGGCCGCCGCCTCGCCACCCTGGTAGATCGGAACCGAAAGTCGCCCCGTGATCCGCGCATCCTCGTTCCAGGTCCCGTCGAAGTTTTCGTCCTCGCGATGCGTCACAGAGCCGGAGACCGAGGCCGTCGGCAACACCGCGCCTTCGGCAATCCGCACATTGTATGAGGCGATATCGACATTATAGAGGGCCGACACGATCGACGGGTGGTCGCTCAGGGCCACTGCAAGGCCTTCGTCCATGGTCCGCGGCAGGAGCCGTTCGATCCCGTTGTAGCCCCCCAGGCTCTCGGGCCGATGGCCGATCACCTGGATATAGGTGGCGATCGCCCGGTTGAGGTCCGCCACGGCCTGGGCATAGTCGGAGACGCCCTCCTGCAGGCGCGCATTGGTCTGCGCGACGTCGGTTCGGGTGCCCTCGCCGACGTTGAGACGATCCTCGGCTGCGCGAAGCTGCTCGCGCAGGAACTCGATGTTCTGCGCCGTGAGATTGACCACCACCTGGGCGCGGATCACGTCCATGAAGGCGGTGACCGCATCAAGCAGCACGTTCGATTCGACAACCTTGAGCTGTTCGCGCGCCGCCTTGACGGAACTCTGCGCCTGCTTGACGCTGTTGGTGGTGCGGAAGCCCAGAAATATCGGTTGCTCGACGGAAAGGGTGACACCGCGGGGCATGCTGCCCTTCGACCAGTCCGTGTTGAGGTTGTGCCTGGTCGTCTTCGCCGAGATGTCGCCGCTCAGCCCGATCTGAGGTCGATACCCCGAGAGCGCCTTGGGGACGTTCTCGTCGATGGCGCGAAGTTGTGCGCGCGCCGAATTGAGATCCGGGTTGTTGATATAGGCTGCGCCCAGGGCGGCGTTCATGCTCTCCGCCGCAACAGGAACCACCGTCAGCGCGAATGCCATCGCGCCGACCATCGCGGCCACTACCCCACGTCCACTACCCACGACGGGTCCCCTCGCCGCATGACGACGACGCCGATCAGCCTCCGGCGCCGCACGAATCCCACCACCGCGTGAGTGTACCGACCGGACGGAAGGCGTCAAACTTTTCCCGCATCGATCGACGCCATTACTCGCCGATTGCGACGGAGATACAACAGCCTCGACGGATTTGACCGAACGGAACGCCCCTCCGGGGCCATCACTGCGAGCGGAGCGGTCAGAAAACGAACGCCCTGGGTTTCGCGAATCCGGGCAGGGCCGGGACGAACGCGTCGAAGACCGCGCGCCCGCCTATGTCGTCGTCTGTCTTGGTGAAGACCATGGCAGGCGCCGCGCGGCCGTAGCCGACGACTGCGACCAGTCGCCCGCCTTCCTTGAGTTGGTCGAACAGGGAGGCTGGAACCTCCTCGACCGCTCCGTCGATGAAGATGACGTCGTAGGGCCCCTCCGAGGCAAAGCCTTGCTCGAGCGGCCCGGTGACGACCGCGAGGTTGCCCGCGCCGAGAGCCATCAGGGTCTGGGATGCCTCGCCCGCAAGCCGCTCGTCCGACTCGAGTGCGATCACCGCGGTTGCGAGGCTCGCGATGACCGCCGCCGAATAGCCCGTGGCGCATCCCACGACGAGGACGAAGTCGGTCGGCGCGATCTCCGCCGCCTGGATCAGGCGGGCAAGCGTCGCCGGCCGCATGAGACGCCGGTGATGCCCGTCTTCCTTTACCAGGATATCCGCGTCGGTGTAGGCGAACGGCCGGGCGCTGGCCGGAACGAAGCGCTCGCGGGGCACTTCGCCCATCGCGCGAATGATCCGATGATCGGTCACGCCCTCCGTCCGGACCTGGGTGTCGACCATGATGGTCCGCGCCGCGGCGTAGTCGGTCATAGTCAGGGCATCCGGCACTGTTGTCGCTGGACTTGTTCCTAGCCCCGCCGGCGTGGGGTGACAAGGCGGTTAGAAGCCCACCGCCTGCCCGTCCTTGCGGGCATCGGAGCCGCCGACATAGCCGCCACGCGTCCGCATGACCATCTGCGCCCCGCCGAAGGCGAACACACCGTCCGGCGGGTCGACGATCTCGTGGCCGCGGGCCCGGAGCCCGGCGACCAGCCTCGAATCGAAGCCGGGCTCCACCGCCACCTTCCGGCCCGAAATCACGCGCCAGCGCGGGGCGTCGATGGCGAGCTGCGGGTCCTGGCCATAGACGAGCGTGCGCAGGAGGAGTTGGAGATGCCCTTGCGGCTGCATCGGGCCGCCCATGACGCCAAGCGCCATGAGCGCCCCCCCGTCCGGGCCGCGTACGAAGGCGGGAATGATGGTATGGGCCGGCCGTTTCCGTGGCCCCACCGTATTGGCATGGCCGGGCCGGAGCGTGAATCCGGAGCCGCGGTTCTGCAGGCTTATTCCCGTCCCCGGCACCACCACGCCCGAACCGAACCCCATGAAGTTCGACTGGATGAACGACACCATCATCCCGGACGCATCGCCGGCGGCGAGGTAGACCGTGCCGCCGGGCCCCGGCGCCCCGTGGCCGGGATCGCCCGCCCGTTCGATGTCGACAAGGCGTGCGCGCGTCCCGAGATACGCCTTGTCGAGCAGGTCGGCAGGATGCAGCCGCAAGCTGTGTGGGTCGGCGACATATTCGGCGGCGTCAGCCATGGCGAGCTTCATCGCCTCGATCGCGACGTGAAGGGTGTCGATGTCGTCTACCGGCCGCCGGCCTATGCCCGCGCGCTCCGCGATGCCCAAGGCGATCAGCGCCGCTATGCCGTGACCGTTGGGCGGGATCTCGTGGACCGACGCTCCGGCAAATTCGACCGCGACGGTGTCGACCCAGTCGGGCCGCTCCGCCGCGAGGTCATCCGCAGTCATCGCCCCGCCCTTTGCCCGCGCGTCGGCGACCATCCGCGCTGCGAGCGCGCCGCGATAGAAGGACTCCCCTTCGGTCGCAACGATGTCCTCGATCGAGGCGGCGAGCGCGGGGAGGCGGAACGTCTCCCCCGTCCGCGGCGCCCGCCCGTCGACCAGGAATGCCTCGGAGAAGCCCCCTTCTCCGCCATGGATGTCCGCCTCGAACGCCCACCGGAAGGCGATGCTCGGCGAGACCTGGAATCCGTGCCGGGCGTAGCCGGCCGCCGGCGCGCCGATCGTCGCGAGCGGCAGCGAGCCGAACCGCCTCCACAGTGCCATCCATCCGCCGACGACTCCGGGAACCGTGACGCTGTCCCAGCCGCGTTGCGGCATCTTCTCCAGGCCGGCGAAGTAGTCCGGCGTCCATGCCGAGGGCGACCGGCCCGAGGCGTTGAGGCCGTGCAGGCGTTCGCCGTCCCAGACGATGGCGAAGGCATCGCTGCCGAGGCCGCAGCCGGTCGGCTCGACCACGGTGAGCGCCATGGCGGCGGCAAGCGCCGCATCCACGGCATTGCCGCCGGCGGCCAGCATGGCGAGGCCCGCCTGGGCCGCAAGCGGCTGCGACGTCGCCACCATGTTCCGGGCATAGACCGGCGCCCGGGACGCAACCGGCTCCGGAAACTCGGGGGAAGCGCCGGCGCTCACGCCGCCTTCCGTCCGTGCGAGACCGACGGCACATCGCGGAACAGCGACATATGGGTGTGGTTGGCGATCCACGGGTCGCCGAGCCCCCGCCGGTCGAAGGTGACGGTGGCGCGGCCCGGCCGGTCGAACGGGGCGCCATCGTCCCGGTATCCGGTGGAATCGAAAATAGCGAGGCCGACCGCGAACAGCCGGTCGGGCGACACCAGGACCCGCACATCCTCAAGTCTGAACCGAAAGTCGCTGATCTTGGGCCAGACGTTGCGCCACTGGCTGTGCTCGACGGCATCGCGCCCCGTGACGAAGTCGGCAAACGTGCCGAAGGCCACGAAGTCCTCGCGGGTCAGGGCGTGGAAGCTCTCGAAGTCGTTCGCGTCGACATAGCCCGCTAGCTGCCTGAACCAGGCGCGCACCGCCTCAAGGTCTTGCGGATGAACCGTGGCGACGGACGGGTTGGGCATGGGCTGTAAATCCCGATGGAGGAACCGCCGATGGAAGGGCGAAGCCGGCCCCTTGGCATAACGCCTCGGGCGGCCGGCGCAATAGCCTGTCGGCGCCGCACTTTTCGCGGCAGCCAGGCCCAATCCCGACAGCTACCGGTACCCCGCTGCCTGCAGTTCGAACAGCTCGGCATAGCGGCCCGACTGCGCCACCAGGTCGTCGTGCGTTCCCTCCGCCTCCACCTTGCCGTCGGCGAGCACGAGAATGCGGTCCGCCATCCGCACGCTCGAGAAGCGATGCGAGATGATCACCGCCGTCTTGCCTTCGCTCAGCTCCTTGAAGCGCTGGAACACCTCGAACTCCGAGCGTGCGTCGAGCGCCGCCGTCGGCTCGTCGAGGATCAGCACTTCGGCGTCGCGCATATACGCGCGAGCGATCGCGATCTTCTGCCACTCGCCGCCCGACAGCTCGACTCCGTTCCGGAACCGCTTGCCCACCATCTGCTCGTACCCGCCGGGCAGCTTGGCGATGACGTCGTCGGCCAGGCTGCGTCCGGCGGCCGCCGTGATCCGCGCCCGGTCGTCACGCGCCTCGATCCGACCGACTGCGATGTTTTCCGAAGCGGTGAGATTGTAGCGGACGAAATCCTGGAAGATGACGCTCATGCTGCCGCGAAGACCTTCGAGGTCGTAGTCGCGGAGGTCGCGGCCGTCGAGGAGGATGCGGCCCTCGTCCGGGTCGTAGAGCCGGGCGAGAAGCTTGACCAGTGTCGTCTTGCCGGCGCCGTTCTCGCCCACCAGCGCCAGCACCTCGCGTGCCTGTAGCGTGAAGCTGAGGTTGCGGACCGCCCACCGCTCGGCGCCGGGATACCGGAAGCCGACGTCCTCGAAGACGAAGCCCTCCTTGATCGGACGGGGGAACGGCAAGGGGTTGTCCGGCGACCGGATCTCCGGCTCGACATCGAAGAACGAGAACAGGTCGTCGAGATAGAGCGCCTGGCTCGCCGTGGTGGAGAAGCCCGAAAGCAGCCCCTCGAGGAGGGTCCGCAAGCGCCGGAACGACCCGGCGAGGAACGTCAGGTCGCCGATCGAGAACGCGCCTTGCAGCGTGCGCCACGCGATGTAGGCATAGGCGAGGTAGTAGCCGACGGTGCCGATGGCCGTGAAGACGCCGCCCCATCCGGCCCGCCGCACGGCGAGCCGCCGGTTCGCGGCATAGAGGTCGGTCGCAAGCCGCCGGTACCGCTCGATCAGGAAGGCATTCAGGCCGAAGATCTTCACTTCCTTGGCCGTCTCGACGCTCGCCGCGGTCTGGCGGAGGTAATCGAGTTCGCGCCGTTCCGGGGTGCGGAAGAAGGCCAGCGAATAGCTCTGCGCGTTGAAATGCGCCTCGCCGAGGAACGCCGGCACCAGCGCGACCAGGAGGAGAACGATGAGCCAGGGCGCATACCAGATCAGGCCGGCGGCGAAGCTCACCACGGTGACGATGTCCTGCGCCTGGCCGAAGAGCTGGCTCATCAGGGCCATCCGTCCGCTGGTCTGCCGGCGGGCGCGTTCGAGCTGGTCCTGGAACGCTGCGTCCTCGAAGTCCTCGAGGTCGAGCGTCGCCGCATGTTCCATCAGCCGGACGCTCGAATCGTTGGCGAGCCGCTCCGAGAGCAGGCTGTCGATGAGCGAGACCACCCGGCCGAGGATGTCGGCGAGCACGGCGAGCGCGAATTCGGCGAGAAGCAGCAGCGCCAGCCGGTCGAGCAGCCCGCTCGCCACCCAGTCGCCGAGCGAGACCGGATTGTCCGGCCGCTGCACCAGTTCGACCACCTCGTCGATGATCAGTTTGCCGATGTAGAGCGTGACGATCGGCACCAGGGCCCGGAACAGGCGAAGGATGAGCGACGCGAGCGTGAGGAGCCGGCTCGTCCGCCACACCATCGCGACGAAGGCCGGGAGGTTCCTGAGCGCACCGATCCGCTCCGTGAAGCTCCGGGCGGGGGGCGTGGAAGACGGGAGAGCGGCGGGGCCGGCGCCGCGCGGCACCCTGCCGCCGCCGCTGTGTTGCCTTGGCATCGGCCGATACTAGCGCGATACGCCAACCCGCCGCCACCACGCGGATCGGCCACGGGCCCATCCCCGGCGCTTCGGTCGCGCTTGCGCGGCGGGATCAGACCCTCTACATCTCCGCCGCTCTCTCCCGGCCTCGTGGCGGAGTGGTGACGCAGCGGACTGCAAATCCGTGCACGCCGGTTCGATTCCGGCCGAGGCCTCCATCTCTTTCTGACACCGATCGACGCCCTGCCCCCGCCACGCCTCAGCGGGGCGGACACCATGCAGAGCCAGCGGCAGACGTCTTCAGGAAGCCTCTCGGCCGCAGCGTCCGCATATGGGTCGCCGTGCCCCATCGCTCACGGGCCGCGCGCCTCTGGATGAAGGGATGGCCTGCTCCAGCACGGTCGCAGGCTTACTCCGGCAATCGGGCAAGCGCCGCTTCGGTGCGGGTCAGGAGAGCCAGTGCTTCCTCCCGCCGCTCCCGCTGCTCCTCGACCACTTCTTCCTTGGCCTTGGCCATGAACTGCTCGTTGCCGAGCTTCTGGTCGATCTTGGCGATGTCCTTCCGGATCTTGTCGGTGTCGCGGATCAGGCGCGTCCGCTCCGCCTTGAGGTCGATGACGCCTTCGAGTGGTAGCGAGACGGTCGCCTCGCTGAAAAGCGCGAGCACGGCGCCCTGGAGTGGCGCCTCCGCAAGCGTGATCGCGTCGCTGCGCGCCAGCCGCTTGATCGCGACGTCATGGGCCTGGAGCTGCGCGGCGGTCTCGGCCGAAGCACCCGATATGGAGAGCGGCACCATGGCGCCCGCCGGGACGTTCATCTCGGACCGCACCGAGCGCACTTCTGAGATGACCCCGATCAGCCAGTTGATCTCGGCCGCCGCCGCGTCGTCCTCGAATGACAGCTCGGGCCACGGGCTGAGCGCCAGCACGCGCCGCTCCCCTCCCCGCGCCCACAGCTCCTCCGTGATGAACGGCATGAACGGATGGAGGAGCCCGGTGATGCGATCGAGCACCCAGGCGACCGTCGCCCGCGTCTCGGCCTTGGCCTCGCTCTCCTCGCCGTTCAGCACCGGCTTGGTGAGCTCGAGATACCAGTCGCAGAACTGGTTCCAGGTGAAGCGGTAGATGGCGGCCGCCGCCTCGTTGAACCTGTAGGCCTCGATCGCCGCGGTCACGTCGCGCGCGGTGCGCGTCAGCTCGGTGGCGATCCAGCGGTTCAGCGTCTCCTTGGCCGCCGCGGGGTCGAACCCTTCCACCGGCTTGCAGTCGTAATGCTCGCCGAAGCGCGCCGCGTTCCAGAGCTTGGTCGCGAAGTTGCGGTAGCCCTCGACGCGGGACTCGGCGAGCTTGATGTCGCGGCCCTGCGCCGCCATTGCCGCGAGCGTGAAGCGCACCGCGTCCGCGCCGTACTTGTCGATGAGCACCAGGGGATCGATGATGTTCCCCTTCGACTTCGACATTTTCGCCCCCTTCTCGTCGCGGACGAGGGCGTGGATGTAGACGTCGTGGAAGGGCACCTCCTTCATGAAGTGGAGGCCGAACATCATCATTCGGGCGACCCAGAAGAAGATGATGTCGAAGGCGGTGACCAGCACGCTGGTCGGGTAGTAGCGCGCAAGCTCCGGCGTCTCGTCCGGCCAGCCCATGGTCGAGAACGGCCACAGCGCCGACGAGAACCAGGTGTCGAGCACGTCCTCGTCGCGGGTGAGCGGCGTCGGCTTGCCGAATCGCGCATCGGCCTCGGCCTGCGCCTCGGCCTCGCTGCCGGCGACGAAAACCGTGCCATCGGGGCCGTACCACGCGGGGATCTGGTGGCCCCACCAGAGCTGGCGCGAGATGCACCAGGGCTGGATGTTCTCCATCCACTCGAAGTAGGTCTTCTCCCAGTTCTTCGGGACGAAGACGGTCTTGCCCTCGCGGACGGCGGCGATCGCCGGCGCGGCCAGCGTCTTGGCGTCGGCGTACCACTGCTCGGTGAGATATGGCTCGATCGGGACCCCGCCACGGTCGCCATGGGGAACCGAATGGACGTGATCCTCGATCTTCTCGAGGAAGCCGCCCTCCTCCATGACCTTGACGATGAGCTTCCGCGCCTCGAAGCGGTCGAGGCCGTGCAACTGGCTCCAGAGGTC
This sequence comes from Bauldia sp., assembly GCA_022841545.1. Lineage (GTDB taxonomy): Bacteria > Pseudomonadota > Alphaproteobacteria > Rhizobiales > Kaistiaceae > Bauldia. The sequence continues at coordinate 40,060 of JALHRF010000016.1, forward strand.
CGCGCGCATCGGCGTCACCTCGACGCCGTCGAGGAAGTCCGCGTTGCCCTCGATGCTGATCCTGCCCTCGACATCGAGGATATTGACGGCCGGCAATCCCTGCCGCTTGCCGACCTCGAAGTCGTTGAAGTCGTGCGCCGGCGTGATCTTCACCGCGCCGGTGCCGGCCTCGGGGTCCGCGTACGCGTCCGCGACGATCCTGATCTGGCGGCCGACGATGGGGAGGATCGCGTACTTGCCGACAAGGTCACGATATCGCTCGTCGTCGGGGTGGACCGCGACGCCGGTGTCGCCGAGCATCGTCTCGGGCCGCGTTGTGGCGACGGTGATGAACCGCCCCTCCTCGCCCTCGATCGGATACCTGAAGTGGAAGAGCTTGCCCCTGGTCTCGACCTGCTCGACCTCGAGGTCGGAGATCGCGGTCCTGAGCTTCGGGTCCCAGTTGACCAGCCGCTTGTCCTTGTAGATCAGGCCATCGCGGTAGAGCTCGACGAACACCTTGGTGACGGCCCTGGAGAGGCCGTCGTCCATGGTGAAGCGCTCGCGGCTCCAGTCACAGGAGGCGCCGAGCCGCTTGAGCTGCTGGAAGATCATGCCGCCGGACTCGGCCTTCCACGTCCAGACCTTCTCGATGAAGGCCTCGCGGCCGATCTTGTGGCGGTCGGGCTCCTGCCGCTCCATCATCTGGCGCTCGACCACCATCTGCGTGGCGATGCCGGCATGGTCCATGCCCGGCTGCCAGAGCACGTCCCGGCCGCGCATCCGCTCGAAACGGGCGAGCACGTCCTGGAGCGTGTTGTTCAGCGCATGGCCGATATGGAGCGAGCCGGTGACGTTCGGCGGCGGGATGACGATCGAGAACGGCTTCGCCCCGGGCGCGGCCCCCGCCCCGGCGCGAAACGCCTCCGCCTGGTCCCAAAGGGCTGCGATCCGCGGCTCCACGGCCGCAGCGTCAAAAGTCTTGTCGAGCATTCACCGGCACCGATGTCAGGGAAATTGCGGCCTTCCGTAAATCGGATGGGCCCCGCAGTGTCAACGGTCGGAGTTCCACCGGGATGGCGTCGAATCCGGCCAGCCCGCCCCTCTCCGCGCAGCATGGCGCGCGGTCGCCCGCATGCGACGGCGCATCGCCCGGCAACGCGCTCCTCGGCGCGTCCCGGAATTCACCTGCCCGCGCTCACGTCCACGGCGCTCGGCAAGCCGTTCCGGCCGGGGACCGTCAACGAAATCATCGCGCCCACCGAAATCCAGAATGTCGTCACCATGAAGAGAGCGCCGGAGAACTGGGCGCCGACAAAGGTCTGGATGAAGATCAGCACCATCCACGCCTGGGCAGGACGCCGCCTGAACCAGACGATGCCCTTCACCGCCAGGCCCGTCACGACAAGCAGGAACAGCCCGCCGCCGATCACGCCCACGGCCATGAACACTTCCAGAATGATGTTGTGCGGATAGACCCGGTGGCTCGGCGTCTCGATGGCGAAGCCGGTCCATGGATGGGCAAGGATACCCTCCAATGCCTCCCGGTAGAGGAGCAGCCTCACGGAGACATCGTCGTCTTCGAGATGATTCTGCGCAAAGAGCCGCGAGAACGCGCTGAATCCGAACTCGCCCTCGAGCAGGAGCGCCAGCAGCACCACGATCGCCCCGATCGCCGCCGCGACCGCGACCATGATCGCCGCCTGGCGTATGCGCGAGACCAGGATCAGGAAGATCAACGTGGCGCCGAACGCCACGAGCGGACCGCGCGAACCGCCGGCTGCCATCAGGTAGAGCCCCAGCATCCCGGCCAGCATCACCAGGATCGCCTGGAGCGCGGTCGGAACCCCGCGGTACATCAGCCACCACACGGACAGGATGGACACCGCAGCGCCAAGGTGACCCACGGAAATGGGATTGAGGGCGATCAGGGTCAGCCGCCCTTCCTTTTGCAGCGGCCCGAACGCCGCCATGACCCCCGCGATCGCCAGCAGCGCGAAGACCCACCGGAAGATGCGATCGAACTCTTCGGATTGCGTCGGGCGAAGGGCGAGGCCGAACATCGGCACGGCACAGCCGAGCACCGCGAACATCCAGTAGCGCAGGCGATCGTGGCCCAGGGGGAATTCCGAAAAGACGGTGGCCTCCACCAGGCGCGCGAAATACAAGAGCCAGAACACGCCGATGCAGATCAGGAGATAGTTTGACCACCGCGATCGCCTGGAACCGAGGCAGACGATGATCAGCAGCAGCGCTGCGCCGGCGGTCAGCGCCCTCAGGAGTGCCGACACCGGTGTGTTGTCGACGCCGAGGAAGTAGGTCGCGCCAGCCGCAAGCGGATGGCCGCACAATCCGATGACGATCACGACGGCGTACAGGAGGCCGGCGTTCCGCGTGCCCGCCTCCGACCAGGACTGTGCTCGCAGCCATGCGATCATTCCCACCGCCCCCGGCACCGTCAGCTACACCCGGAGTCAGCTCCGGTCGCGGAACTTTGTTGACGAGAGTGCACCCGTCGCGGCCGAAATTCCAGCAGGCGCTCCGCCGTCAAGGTACCAGGAAACCCCGCGCCGATATCCGGCGCGCCCTTCAGCGCGGCGAAGAGGACCGCCTTCTCGCCGCCCCTGCCATCGGCAATCGATACGGCCAAAGACAAGCTCGGTGTCGCGGTTTCCGACCGGGCGATGCACTTCCAGGTCGACAAACGCACGTCCCGGATGGCGGCGTCTTGCGGCTGAGCTGGGCCGGGCGAGATAGGCGAAGCGAGCGCCCCATCCCCGACGCACCCTCCGGCACCGCGCTGACCGGCGTCTCGCCATCTCCGCAAAGTCGCGCCGGTCCCGTCGCCGTATTGCCGTCATCGCCTGGCAATGTCAGGTTGAGGCGGGTCATGGCGATGCTGGGTGAAACGTGGCGCGAATCTTCCTCAGTCATTCCTCCCGCGACAACCCGCAGGCGGTCGCGATCCGCGACTGGCTGACGGCCGAAGGCTGGAACGACCTCTTCCTCGACCTCGATCCGACCCGGGGCATCGCCGGCGGCGAGCGCTGGGAGCGGAGCCTTCACGAGGCGGCAAACCGCTGCGAGGCGGTGGTGTTCCTGGTCAGCCGGGAGTGGCTCAAGTCGGAGTGGTGCCGCAAAGAGTTCTACCTCGCTCAGAAGCTCAACAAGCGCATCTTCGGCGTTCTGATCAAGCCGGTGCCGATGGCCGACCTCCCCGCCGAGCTCACCGCCAGCTGGCAGTTCGTCGACCTCGAGCAAGGGTCCGACCACCAGTTCTTCCGCGCCGTCCTCCCCGACGGAACCGAGTCCCACGTCAACTTCTCGACCGCCGGGCTCAAGCGTCTCAAGGCCGGCCTGACCCGCGCCGGCCTCGACGCCCGCTTCTTCCAGTGGCCGCCGCCCGGCGATCCCGACCGGCCGCCCTATCGCGGCATGCGCCCGCTCGAAGCGGGCGACGCCGGCATCTTCTTCGGCCGCGAGGCGCCGACCATCGAGGCACTCGACCGGCTGCGGGGCATCGCGGAGGCGGCGCCGCCGCGCTTCATGGTGATCCTCGGCGCCTCGGGCGCTGGCAAGTCGTCGTTCCTCCGCGCCGGCCTGCTGCCCCGCCTCGCCCGCGACGACCGCCACTTCCTGCCGCTGCCGATCGTCCGGCCCGAGATCGGAAGAGC
>JALHRF010000017.1 GCA_022841545.1 Bauldia sp.
GGCGGCGAGGGCCGTGGCGGAAGCGGCGACCACGCTCGACGAGCTCCGCGCCGCGCTGGCCGCATTCGAGGGCTGCAATCTTCGCCTGACGGCGACGCAGATGGTGTTTGCCGACGGCGCGCCCGGAAGCCGGGTGATGCTGGTCGGCGAGGCGCCGGGACGCGACGAGGACCTGCAGGGCCTGCCCTTCGTCGGCCGCTCGGGCCAGCTTCTCGACCGCATGCTCGCCGCCATCGGCCAGAACCGGGAAACCGTCTACATCGCCAATGTCGTGCCCTGGCGGCCGCCGGGAAACCGCGACCCGGCCCCGCACGAGACGGCGGCCTGCCTGCCCTTCATCAAACGGCAGATCGAACTCAGCGATCCGGATTTCCTCGTCCTTCTCGGCAAGTCGTCGGCGCACACGCTGCTCGACACGACCGAGGGCATCCTGAAGCTCCGCGGCCGCTGGCGGCCATACGATACCGGAAAGCGTGTCATCCAGGCGCTGCCGACGCTGCACCCGGCATACCTGCTGCGCCAGCCGCTCCAGAAGCGCTACGCCTGGCGCGATTTTCTGATGCTCAAGGCGGCGATGGACAAGGCGGGGGCGTAGGCTATTCGCCGGGATGGTGTGGTGGTCGTTGGGCGGATCAAGATAGACAAGGCCCAAGCCGATCAAGAACAGGTCCGCCGGCATCGCGAGTGCCAGAATCGGCAGGAACCTCATCATCTCGACGCTTATTCCCGAAAGCCCTTCAGAGATCGATGCGCAACCAAATCTAGCGCCAAACCGAACAAAATCGGCCCGGCTGCGAAGACAATGAAAAGAAGCTCGGCAGGACTGGATTGAGCTCACTGGCCGACAAACGGCTCCCGCGATCGGCGTCAATGCACCGACGACGATAGAGGCGGCAGCGACGGTATTGTGGAGCGTCGCTCGCAGCTTGATCTGCTCGTTGCGTACAAGCTCGCCCATATCCTACCGTCCCACGCAACCCCGGTAAGGCTGGCAAAGGGCTGGCGTGCTTCACAGACCCTTCACAAACGCATCGATCTCGGCCGTGACGTCGGCGTCGTGGCCGATCCAGATGTGGCCGCCGGCGGGCCAGGTGACGAGCTTGGCGCCGCGGACTTCCGCCGCGATGTGGCGGGCCGCGGCGATGGTGTCGAAGCGGTCGTCCTCGAGCGAGATGGCGAGGGTGGGGACGCGGATCGTGTCGAGCGCCATCGGCGCGGGGTTGCCGGCGAGGCGGGCGTCGTTGAGGAGACCCTCGGCGCGGGCGCTGACCGGCAGGATGTCCCAAAGGATCTTGTGCGCCCGCGCCTGTTCCTCCGGGCTCGCCGCGGCGACCAGCGCCGGGTCAGTGGCAAGCAGCGCGCCGGTCATGGCGCTTTCGGCGGTGACCAGCCCGAGCCAGAACAGGAAATCGGAGCGGAGGCCGCGATTGATGATGAATTCGGTGAGCGCGCCGGGCGGCGGCGCCAGCGAACGGTCCGGAGCGTAGGAGGCCGGCACCAGCGCCACCAGCGCCGTGCAGCGGCCGGGATGGCGGATGGCGAAGGCGGTGGCCGACAGCGCCCCGGCCGAGCCGCCGACGATGGGCACCTTGTCGACGCCGAGCGCATCGAGAAGGTCGACGAAGGCGTCCGCCTGACTCTCGGACGACGGATCGGCCGGGAAGGCCGAGCGGAGGTAGCCGAAGCGCGACGGGGCGATCACCTTGTAGCCGGTGGCGATCAGCCCCTGGGCGAAGCTGAGACCCTGGTCGAAGCCGCCGCCCGTGCCGTGGATCATGAGGAGCGGCGGCCCCTCCCCGGCGACCGCATATTCCATCGCGCCGTGGCGGGTCTCGACCATGGTGCTGCCGGTCGCGACGCGCGCGCGGGCGCCGGTCACGGCCGATGAACAGGACGACCAGATGAGACTGCCACCGGCCACGACGGCGCCGGTGGCGACGCCAAGGGCAAGGAAAGCGCGGCGAGAGACCATTGGCTCGGGACAGGGTCCGTGTGGCGAGCGCCAGGATGACCTATCGGGAGCCGTTGGCGTTGAGGGAAATCAAGCAATGCGCCGAAACGCACCGCGTGAGAGACGAACGCCGGCCTGGCTCTGCTCGGGTCGAGGGGAGCGCCGCGTCAGCGCACCATCCGGCTTCGCGCCATGATGCCGGCCAGAAGGCCAACCGCGAGTGCACCGACGACCGAGGCGACCGGGTTTTCGCGGACGAAACCTTCCACCTCCGACCCGATGGTCCTCGCCTGGCGTCCCGCATATCTGGCCGCATCGCTCCCGGCTTCAAGCGCGCCGCTTGCCGCGTTCTCCACCTCGCTTGCGATTGCCGCGCCGGCATCGCCGATCGATTTCATTGCATGGACGTTCATCGGGCTTGCTCCACTTCGCGCCATTAACCTGCCGGAGCGGGCAATGTTCCGAAGCATCGCACCGGAAGGCGCGATGCGCATCGCCGCGGTGCGCTTCAGGGTGGATTCTGGTATCACCGGGCCATGTCCCCTGCCCTCACCACCATCGGCTTCGATGCCGACGACACGCTCTGGCAGAACGAGCACTTCTACCGGCTGACCGAGGGGCGGTTTCTGGAACTTCTCGGCGAGCACGGCGACCGCGCGGCGCTTTCGGCGCGGCTGCTCGAGGCGGAGAAGCGGAACCTCGCCCTCTACGGCTTCGGCATCAAGGGCTTCACGCTGTCGATGATCGAGACGGCGATCGAGATCACCGACGGGCGGGTATCGGGAGCGACGATCGCCGAGATCCTTGCCGCCGGGCGCGAGATGCTCCGCCATCCGGTCGAGACGCTGCCCCATGTCCGGGAGACGCTGGAAACGCTCGCCGGCGATTACGCAATCGTGCTCATCACCAAGGGCGACCTGTTCGACCAGGAGCGGAAACTCGCCGAGTCCGGCCTGGGCGACCTGTTCTCGGCGGTCGAGATCGTCACCAGGAAGGACGCCGCGACCTATGCCCGCGTCTTTGCCGAACATGGCGACGGCGCGCAAAAGAGCATGATGGTGGGCAATTCGCTCCGCTCCGACATTGTGCCCGCCATCGCGGCCGGGAGCTGGGCCGTCTACGTCCCGCACCCGCTCACCTGGGTGGTCGAGCACGACGAGGAGCCGGTCGCCGCGCCCCGCTACCGGCACCTGGAGCACCTCGGCGGACTGATCCCGCTCATCAGCACGATCGGCGCGGGGCATCCTTGACCGCGGCCGGCGCGGCGGTCCACTTACGCTGACTCTCACGGGAATCGCATCATGACCGACGCCGAACTCTTCGCCACGATCCGCGACCATCTGTTCACCGCCGTGATCGGCGACGTGATGGACAGGGCCGGGCTCATGCACCAGTTCCTGCCCGCGGCAATCCGCGGCATCGAGCCTGACATGGTCGTGGTCGGCCGGGCGATGCCGGTGCTGGTCGAGGACGTGACGCCGGGAAAGCCGGTCGACGACGCCTATGGCATCATGTTCCGCGCCCTCGACGAATTGCAGCCGGGCGAAGTCTACATCACCGCCGGCGGCTCGCCCGACTACGCGCTGTGGGGCGGGCTGATGACGACCCGCGCCATGCGGCTCGGCGCCGTCGGCGCGGTGTTCGAGGGCTGCCACCGCGACACGCGCGAGATCATCAAGCTGAAGTTTCCGGTGTTCTCGCTCGGGGCCTATGCCAAGGACCAGAAGGACCGAGGCTCGGCGGTCGACTACCGCTGCCCTGTCACCTTCTCGAACGGGGTAAGCGTCGCGCCCGGCGACATCATTGCCGGCGACATCGACGGCGTCGTGGTGATCCCGAAGGATTCTGCCGCGGACATCGTCCGCGATGCGCTCGCAAAAGTGACCGGCGAGGAGGACGTGCGACGCGCCATCGCCGAGGGCGAGCCGACCGGCGACATCTTCCGCCGCACCGGGATCATGTAGGGCCGGTCGCCTCATTCCTTCGGGGGCGTCACGCCGAGTTCGAGGTCGACCTCGTCCTCGAAGTCGCGCTTGTAGTGCGCGATGAACCGACGATAGCCCTCCGGGTCGACCCAGGCATTGACGCCCTCGGTCTTCGCCCGCTCGCGCTTGCCGGGGAGGTCGTAATATTCGTTGTGGTGGCCGAGCCAGATGTCGGGCTTGAGCATCTCGAGCCGGTGATGCGTGCGGCGGAAGTCCTCGGTCACGCCGGGATAGGACGGAGAGTCGCCGGCAATCCGGTAGCCGGGGTTGAACCCGGCACCATCGGGGAAGACCACCGTGTAGGCTTTCCCGTCGTCGACGAGGTGGGTGACCCACGTCGTCGAGCCGCGGGTGTGGCCCGGCGTGTTGTAGCCGGTAAGGATCACCTCGCCGAGACGAACGGTGTCGCCATCGCGGAGCACCCGGTCGACCTTGGCCGGGGGGAAACCCATGATCTTCCAGTCGGCGCCATAGTGGAAGTCCGTCTTGCCGCCGTCTTCCATCGGCGCGACGTCGGGCTCCATCACCGCGAGTTGGGCGCCCGACTGCTCCTTGAACCAGGCGATCGCCCCGGCATGGTCGGAATGGGCATGGCCGTTGACGATGAGCTTGACGTCCTTCGGATCGTAGCCGAGCGCCCGGATCGACTGCTCGATGAGGTCGGCCGTCTGCGGCATCGCGGTGTTCAGGAGGATCAGCCCGTCGGAGGTGGCGAAAAGCCAGGACCCGAGGCCCTCGGTGCCGACGAAATAGAGCGGCCCGACGATCTTCACGGGCTCGGCGGGCTCGTCCCACTTCAGCGCCTTGCGGGCGAAGGTGAGGAAGAGGTTGTTGTCCTTCGCGAACTCTTCCTTGGTCGGGATATGGTCGATGCCCGGGGGAAGGTCCTGGGCGCGCGACGCCTCACCGGTCGCAACCAGAACTCCGGCGATTGCGGGCAGGGCAAGACGGATGAGCCTTTGCAGCATGGGTCGGCCCTCGTTATTTCTCGCAGACGTCTACCCCAACCTCATGACGCATCAAACGGCCGACGCTGCCGGCAAACCGCCCGATACCGGAACAACCTCCGGCCGCTTGCCGGGACATAATTCCTAGGTATTATTTCCGGGATGATCACGACTCTCGGAGAGGCGTTCGATGCCGGCTGGCGCTTGCGGGTCTATTGCCGCGACGGCAAGCGCGACCATGGCAAGTCGACCCGCGAATGCCGGTCGTCACTCGCCGCCGACATCGAGACGCTGCTGCGGACGCGGGGCCGGGCCTTCCCGATCTCGAGCCTGGAGACGCGGATGAAGTGTCCGCGCTGCGGCTCGCGCCGGGTGAGCATCGCCTTCGAGGTGCCGCGGAGCGGGATGAGCGCGAGCGCGTAAGGGGGGGCCCGCAGCGTCCTCATGCTTGTGGTTGCAGGCCCGGCGATGGCGGATTATATATTCCGCTCTATCGGAAGATTTTTGACATGCCAATCCATCCTGCTGCAGAGATGTTGAAGCCTACCGAGGCGGCGGTCGTCGCGCGGGTTTCCGTACGCGACGTGCACCGCATGATCGACGAGCGCATTCTTCCGGAGACCCTGGTCTCCCTGGACGATGGACGCCGCGTGCTCGGCGCCGCCTGTGGCCTTGTCAGCTTCTATTTCGAAAGCGCTGATCGCCTCACGGCGGACGAACGGCGCTTTGCCATCCAGGAGGCAAGCACGCTGCTTCGGCCTGCTCGCCTGCGCAACTGGCGTGAGCTAGTCGGGTCCGACTGGACGATCCGCCACGGATTTCTCACGGTCGATCTGTCGTCCTTCATGCGGGAAACGGACGAAGGACTCGACCGGCTCGCGGCCGCACGATCGCTTGTCGTGTCCGACCCGGAAATCCTGGGCGGCACGCCGGTCATCAAGGGCACGCGCATTCCGGTGCACGACATCGCGGCGTCAGTCACGGCCGGCATTCCGTTCGACCGGATTCTCAAGTCGTTTCCCGCACTCGACCTGAGCAAGGTCGACCTGGCGCGCGTCTACGCCGAGGCCAACCCGTTCCGTGGTCGCCCGCGTGGTGGTGACGCCCTGCCCGAGGGGGCTGTCATCCTCAGCGACCATCGTATCCCCCGCCACACAGGAAGGCGGGATGAAGGTTCCTGATCGAGGAGTGCCTCAGCCCGGAACCCGTCAAGCTTGCCCATACCTACGGCTATGGGCCTCTTCACACGTCGTCTGACTGGGCCTTGGCGGCCGGAAGGATTGGGAGCTCAAGCCGGAGATCCTTGCCAATGACTGGACCTTCGTGACGCTCAATGCGGTCGACTTCCGCGGACCGAGGGCAAAGCCGGGCTCGAAGGGGCAATATGCCGGCGTCGAACTCCACGCCGGCCTCATCTGTCTTGCCGGGTTCAGGGCGCTCGGTTTTGACGACCACCTCGAGCTTTTCGAGCACGCCTTGCGGGCGCTGGCGGACGAAGCGGACGTGGTGAACCAGGTCATCGAGGTCTCGCTCGAGGCGGACCACCAGGTGCGAATCCTGCGTTACGGGATGCCAAAGCCCCGGCAGCAGAACTGACGCTTGCCCATCGCCGGCCGTCCCGCGTGACCGGCGCTAACCGAAAGTTACCCGAAACCCGGCTGCGAACCTTGATTCTGCCGACTTGCGGGGCGCAAGGTCGGGCAAACATCGATTCAAGCCCCCGAAGCACGGCGCCCATGGCCTCGACGTTGATCCCCATTGCGGCGCTGCTCTTGTCTTCCGCCTTCCTGCTGATGGCGGGCGGGCTGCACGGCCTCCTTCTCCCCATCCAGGGCAACATCGAGGGCTTCACCACGGTCGAGCTCGGCCTGATCGGCACCGGGTGGTCGGTCGGCTTCCTCGCCGGGTGCCTTTTGATGCCGGCGGTGGTGCAGCGGGTCGGCCATGTCCGGAGCTACGGGGTGATGGCCTCGATCGCTGCGGTCTCGATCCTCCTCAACCTGCTCATCGTCTCGCCCGAAGCGTGGATCGCGCTGCGCGGCCTCTCCGGCTTCTGCTTCGCCGGGGCGGCGATGATCGTCGAATCCTGGCTCAACGAGCGCGCCTCGAAGGAAAACCGCGGGACGATCTTCTCGGTCTACCAGATGGTGGTGTTCGCCGGTTCGACCGCCGGGCAGCTGCTGATGGTGATCACGCCGCCGAATGCGTTCTTCTTCTTCGCCATCGGCGCCATCCTTTATTGCCTCGCGCTCCTGCCGACGGCGCTCTCCACCGCCCAGCACCCGCAGCCGCTCAAGACGGCGCGGCTCGATATCCGCGCCCTCTATCGGAACTCCCCCGTCGCGGTGATCGGCTGCGTGCTGATCGGCATGGTCAACGGCGCCTTCGGCACGCTCGGCGCGGTCTATGCGCAGAAGATCGGCCTGCCCATCCCGAGCATCGCGCTGCTGATGGCGGGCGCCGTCCTCGGCGGGTCGCTGATCCAGTTCCCGCTCGGCCGGCTGTCGGACAGAATGGACCGGCGGAAGGTGCTGATCGGCGCCTGCATCGGCGCGATCGCGATCGCGCTGATCATCGTCATCCTCAGGCCGCGCACGCCGGAGCTGGTGATAGGCCTCACCGTGATCTTCGGGGCGATGATCTACCCGCAATATGCGATCACCGTCGCCCATGCCAACGACTTCGCCGCGCCGGACGAGTTCGTCAAGATCGCCGGCGGCCTGCTGCTTCTCCTCGGCGTCGGCACCATGGTCGGTCCCTTCCTCGCGGCGATGGCGATGGATCATTTCCTCCCCGAGGGGCTGTTCGCCTTCACCGCCGTCTCGCACCTTCTCCTCGGGCTCTACACGCTGTTCCGCATGTCGCGGCGCGGCGCGCCGTCTGGCCCGGCGTTCCGCGGCGTGTCGGTCGCCAAGGGCGGCACGACGCCGGAAAGCGTGGCGCTCGACCCGCGCTCGGGCGACGCGAAGGGCGAGGATGCGGCGGAAGCGTCGGTCCAGGACGCCTTCGACATCGCCCCGGAGGTCGAGGCGCCGTGGGCGGAGCCGCCACCGGTCGAGCCGAGCGGACTGGTCCCCGGCACAACCATCATCGTGCCGGAGGCACCGGAGCCTTTGCCCGAATCGGCCGCCGAGTTCGAACCCACCGCCGACGTGGCGCAGCCGACGCCCGCCACCGGCGACGAGGTCGCACCGCCGGCAGAGCCGGCGGATGGCCTCGAGAAACTGCGGTAGCTACTCGGCGACGGTGTTCTTGTAGACCTTGCCGTCCTTCATGATGACGTCGAAGTTCGCCGGGTCGGCGACAAGATCGAGGTCGGCGAGGGGATCGCCGTCGACCAGGAGCAGGTCGGCGAAGGCCCCCTCCTCCACCAGCCCGAGCGTGCCCGGATAGGGATTGCGGAGCCCGGTCATTTCGAGGAGTTGCGCATTGGTGGAGGTCGCCATCGTCAGAGCCTCGGCCGGGGTGTACCATTTGGCGAGCGACGCGAGCCGCGCGCCCTGCTGCCGGGCTTCAGCCGCCGAGAACAGAATGTCTGTGCCCCAGGCGGTCTTGATCGCGTATTTCCTCGCCAGCGGATAGACGCGTCCTGTCCCGGCGACGACCTGCGCCTTCTTCGCCTGCTCCGAGGGCCCGAGCGCTGCGGCGCCGCCGCTTCCGCCCGTATCGAGGAAGGGCTGGGTGCTCAGCCAGATGCCCGCGTCCGCGATCATCCGCGCGGTGGCCTCGTCCATCAGGTGGGCATGCTCGATGCAGCGGACGCCCGCCCTGATCGAGCGCTGGATCGCCGCCGGCGTATAGGCGTGGACGCAGACAAAGGTGCCCCAGTTCTCCGCCGCCTCGACCGCCGCCCGCAGTTCCGGCTCGGTGAAGGTCGACACGTCGAGCGGGCTGTGCGGCGAGGACACCCCGCCGCCGGCGGTGAGCTTGATCTGGGTGGCCCCCTGCATGAGCTGCTCGCGGACCCTGATCCGCACCTCGTCGGGCGTATCGGCGATCATGCTGCCGCCGATCTCCTCCATGCGCGAGAGCATGCCGCCGATGGTCCGTGGGAGGTCGGTGACCTGGCGGAAATCGCCGTGGCCGCTGGTCACCGTGATCATGGCGCCCGAAGGATAGATGCGCGGCCCCGGCACGAGCCCATCGTCGATCGCGCGCTTGAGGCTGAAGCTCGGCCCGCCCATGTCGCGCACGGTGGTGAAGCCGCGGAGCAGCGTCGCCTCGGCTTCGACCGCCGCCATCAGGTTGAGGTAGCCGACTTCGCCGTTGATCGCCTGGAGCGGGTTCGGACGAACCAGCATGGTGTGCCAGTGCATGTCGATCAGGCCCGGCATCAGGGTCCGCCCACCGCCGTCGATGCGCACCGCACCATCCGCTGCGATCGGGTCCAGGGAGATCGCCTCGACGATGTTGCCCCGCACCAGCACGTTCGACGGCGGCGAGAGCTTCGCCCCGCGGCCGTCGAAAATGCGGACGTTCTCGAACAGGACATCGTCGGCGAGCGCCGGGACCGCCACCGCTGTAGCCACGGCGAGCCACGCGGCCCCCCGAAGAACCCGAGACAGAAGACGCATGAACTCCTCCCTGGTCTGAAGCTCCCTGCCCGAATGCCCGACAATAGAGGACCACCCGGAACGCGTCGCCTTTTTCATTGGCCGATCCAAGCAATTTGCCGGCGATCCTTCATGGATGGTTCTGGTTTTCGGGATAGGGTTCAACCTCCCCAGGAGCCGACCCACGCCGGCCGCTGCCCGGCCAACGGTTCGACGACTGCGGGAGAAGACCGAGGAAGAAGGAGGATCGTCCATGCGCAAGGCCGTTTCAATCGCCGTCGCGACGCTGCTGACGCTGTCGACCGGGAGCGCCTTCGCCGCCGGCGAGTGCGCCAGCCTGACCATTACCGGTCATCCTGAATATGCGCCGATCGCCTATCGCAACGGCGACCGGATCGTCGGCGCGGCGCCGACCCTCGTCGAGAAGATCGCGGCCGGGCTCAACGTCGCGGCCACGTCGAAATACACCGGGTCCTGGGAAGATGCCCAGGCGGCGGCGCGCGACGGCGTCGCCGACATCATCTTCGGCATCTACTACAACGACGAAAGGGCCACCTATCTCGACTACGTGCGGCCGCCCTTCATGCTGGATCCGGTCGTCGCCATGGTCGCAACCGGCAAGGCCTTCCCGTTCAAGGGTCAGGACGACCTGATCGGCAAGAAGGGCGTCACCAATGACGGCGAGAGCTACGGGCAGGCATTCGACGCCTTCATCGCCGACCATCTCACCGTGACCCGGACAGCGGGCGTCGAAAAGGCGTTCGAAGCGGTTATCGCGGGCGAGGCGGACTATGTGATCGTCGGCCTCTATCCCGGCATCACCGCGGCGGCCCAGTTCGGCGTCACCGACAAGCTCCAGCCCCTCGATCCGCCGCTTCTGACCGCGGAGATGTTCGTCGCCTTCTCCAAGAAATCGCCCTGCCTTTCGCTCATGGAGCCGTTCTCCAAGGCGATCGCGGCGATGACTGCGGACGGCACCTACGCGTCGATGCTGAGTGAGGCGACGACCGCCTGGCAGGACTGGGTGGCCAAGAACTGACCCCGATCCGGCCTCCAACAATCGGGCGCGGCCTGCAGGAATTTCGGCCCCTGCCCTTCCAGGCGCGCGTCGGTTCGCGCCCTGGCCGCGGCCCCGAGCGAGGCAGAAGCGCGCGGGTCAGACAATAATGAAGTCGTCGGCGCCGACGGCGGGCTTGCCATTGAGCTTGGCAACCACGACGGCGCCGTCGCCGCCGGCTCCGTCGGCATCGAAGAGAACGGCACCCTTCTTGCGGTCGTAACCAATGCGGTCATCCGCATCCTTCGCCTTGGCGCCCTTGAAGAAGGCCGAAGAGGCAAGCGCGCCCGGCGAGAGGCCGGCAAAGACTTCCGCGGAAAGGTGGATCTCGTCCTTCCGCGTGAAGTCGAGGATCTTGTCGACGTTCTGCTTGCCGAGGTCGGTGCTGAAGAGAAAGGCATCCTTGCCCTTGCCGCCCTTCAGCTTGTCTTTTCCGGAGTACCCGTCGAGGATGTTGGCGCCCTTGCTGCCGGTGATGGTGTCGCCTCCCTTCCCTCCGACCACAGCCTCGATCTGCTTGAGCTTGTCCTTGCCGATGTCAGCGCCTGACGCGACGCCTTTCGTCAGGTCGACGACGACCTTCCGGTCGGCGCTTCGGTACAGAACGGTATCGATTCCGGAGCCGCCCACATACAGGTCGTTGCCGGCGCCATTGCCGCCGATGATGGTGTCGTCACCGGTTCCGCCATCGACTTCGTCGTCGCCGTCGCCGCCCTCGATGGTGTCCGCGCCGCCCTCGCCGGCGATGACGTCATCGCCGCCATAGCCGTACATGGCGTCGCCGCCATCGGTACCACCCATCGAATCCGCCCCCATCGAGCCAATGACGAAGGTCACGTCCGCGAGCGACGGCGTATTGCCCGGATCGAGCTGGTCCCAGTTCCCGGCCGTGTCGTAGAGGAGGATCCGGTCGATGGTCCAAGTGCCCGGCTCGGCGAGCAGGCTCAGCGTGACGGTCGCCTCGAAGACGCCGTCGTTCCGGTTACCCGATACGGGGTTGGCGATGTCGAATATGCCGGTGGAGGTCTGGCCACTCGCGCTCCGGAACTGGATCTGCGGTGGCGATCCCCCGACGCCGCTGACATCGAGCAGGCCGCTCAGCTCGTCGACCAGGTGGGCGGTGACCCGGATGTCCACGGTGTCATCAGCGGTCAGCACCGGCTCGCCGACATCGAGCGACTTCAACTCCGGCGGCGTAGCATCGGAGTTCGTTCCCGTGACCTCGAGGCTGAGGGACTGGAGAAGCGGCGATGCGGCGAGGATTTCGGTGACCTGACCCGCCGCATCGTAGATGAACATCCGGCTCGCGTGCCATGTCCCCGCCTCGGCGAACCCGTCGAACGTCAAGGTCCCCCGGAAGGTCCCGCTGTTGAGGTTTCCCGAGACCGGATTGGCGAGGTCTAAGATGGCGGTGACGGTCTGGCCGGACGGGCTTTCGAAATCGATCTGGCACAGGCCGGACAGCCCGCTGCCGACGTCGCTGAGCTCGGCGGTGACGACCACGGTGGTCTCGCCGGCACCGACGTCGATGGAGCCGGTATCAAGCGTCGGGGCATCGTCCAGCGTCGGCGCGGTAACGTCCTCGTCCTCGTTGACGACGGTCACAGGGCCCAACTCGTCGAGCGCATCCGAGTTGGCGGGGTTCAGTTCGCGCCCGTTGCCGGCGGCGTCGTAGAGAAACATGCGGTAGACGGTCCATGTCCCCGCCCCGGCGAACTCGCCGAAGCTCAGGACGGCGTCGTAAGTGTCGGCCGCGACCGGATTGGCGATGTCGAACACCCCGTTCACGGTCTGACCGCTCGGGCCGATGAACTCGACCTGGATGAGGCCCCCAACTCCGGAAGCGAGGCCGGAATCGTCGTCGGTGATCACGGCCCGGACGGTGAACGACACGTCGTCCGCGTCCATGTTCACCAGGGGATCGACGATCGAGATCGATGCAAGGATCGGGGCCGTGATGTCCGCCATCTGTCTCCTCCAGACGTTGCCAGACGGGGCGAAGGCCGCGCGAACTGGCTCGCGTTCAGTTCCTGCGTCCCTTCATCAATCACAACCCCCACTTGGGGGCAACCGCCCCGGATTGGCCCTCCGCCGGAGGTTGCTATGCCCGATCGCCCCGTTGTATTGCCCGGCCGGGCTTGGTAACCATTATGACAATGAAGCCGGCGAACCGAGCTTCCGTTGCCTCAGAAGGGGCGGACCAGGGGACAGTCGCGGGGGATGGAGTACTTCGTCCAGCAGCTCATCAACGGGCTGGCACTCGGATCGATCTACGGGCTGATCGCGATCGGCTACACGATGGTCTACGGGATCATCGGCATGATCAACTTCGCCCACGGCGACATCTTCATGGTGGGCGCGTTCATGGCCCTGATCGGGCTGATCCTGATCGGGGTCACCGCGGCGACGCCCGCCCTCCTGCTCATCGCATCGCTCCTGGTGGTGCTGATCGGCGCCATGGCCTTCACCTCGGTCTGGGGCTGGACCGTCGAGCGCGTCGCCTATCGGCCGCTGCGTGGCTCGTTCCGGCTTGCGCCGCTGATCACCGCGATCGGCATGTCGATCGTCATCCAGAACTTCGTGCAGATCGTCCAGGGCGCGCGGGTGAAGCCGCTGCCGCCGATCGTCACCGGCGGCATTCCGATCATGGAGAGCGCCGACGGCTTCACCGTCCAGATCTCCAACGCCCAGATCATGATCATCATCACGACGGTGGTGCTGATGACGATCTTCTCGATGATGATCAGCCGCACGGCTCTGGGCCGGGCCCAGCGCGCCTGCGAGCAGGATCCCCGCATGGCGGCACTCCTCGGCGTCAATGTCGACCGGACGATCTCGCTGACCTTCGTCTTCGGCGCGATGCTTGCCGCCGTCGCGGGGATGATGTTCCTGCTTTATTACGGCGTCATCGACTTCTTCATCGGCTTCAACGTCGGCATCAAAGCCTTCACCGCCGCGGTGCTCGGCGGAATCGGCTCGTTGCCGGGGGCGATGCTCGGCGGCCTGCTGATCGGTCTGATCGAGGTGTTCTGGTCGGCTTACTTCTCGGTCGAGTACAAGGACGTCGCCGCCTTCTCGATCCTCGCCATCACGCTCATCTTCCTGCCCTCGGGCCTCCTGGGCCGGCCTGAGGTCGAGAAGGTCTGACATGGCCGAGGCGACCTCGACCCAACCCACTGCAGACTTCCGGCCCGAGGGTGCGGAGATTCAGGCGGAGGAGCGCGCGCGGGCGCTGGCCGGCGAACCGCCATCGACACCCTACCCGGCGGGGCGAAGCCGCCTGACCGACTCGATCCGCGATGCGATCATCGCCGCGGTGGTGGCTCTCGTCCTTTTCGGGCCGCTCGTCGGGCTCGAGACCACGCCGCTCGGCGCCGGGCTGGGGATCGTCCCGCGCTGGCCCGACGTCCTCGTCATCGTCGCGGTGGTCTTCGTCGGCCGGCTGCTCCTCAACCTGTTCGTCTGGAAGACCGACACGCCGATCACCGCGTCGGTCGGCCGGTTCTTCAACGACGAGCCGGTGACCGGACGCGACTGGATTCCGGTGATCGTCATCGCCGCGATGCTGGTCGGCCTCAATTTCGTCGCCGGCGACGTGGGGCTGGTGGTCGCTCGCCTGGCGCTCGCCGCGCTGATCATCGTGGTCTTCCGGAAATATGTCGGGCCGCACCTGCCGGAACTGCCCTACGGCAGGATCTTCGGCGGGCTGTTCCTCGTGGTCGCGCTCGTCCTGCCGGTCATTTCCGAGGTCTTCATCCCGCAGCAGAGCCGCTACCTCCTCGACCAGGCGATCGTCGTCCTCACCTACATCATGCTCGGCTGGGGGCTGAACATCGTCGTCGGCTATGCGGGGCTCCTCGACCTCGGCTATGTCGCCTTCTATGCCGTCGGCGCCTATTCCTTCGCTCTCCTCGCCTTTTATTTCGGCTGGAGCTTCTGGCTATGCCTGCCGCTCGCGGGCCTGTTTGCCGCGACCTGGGGACTGATCCTCGGCTTTCCGGTGCTGCGGCTCCGCGGCGACTACCTGGCGCTGGTCACCATCGCCTTCGGCGAGATCATACGACTGGTGCTGATCAACTGGTCCGACTTCACCGGGGGCCCCAACGGCATCTCCAACATCCCGCGGCCGTCGTTCTTCGGCATTCCGTTCGAGCGCGGCGAGGGGGGCTTCGCCGACGTCTTCGGGCTGACGTTCTCGCCGGTTCACCGGATCATCTGGCTCTACTACATCATCCTGGTGCTGGCGTTGATCACGGGGTTGGTCGGCGCGCGGCTCCGCAAGCTGCCCGTCGGCCGCGCCTGGGAGGCGCTGCGCGAGGACGAGATCGCCTGCCGCTCGCTCGGCATCAACACCACCAGGACCAAGCTCAGCGCCTTCGCCATCGGGGCGATGTTCGCCGGGTTCGCCGGGTCCTTCTTCGCGACCAGGCAGGGCTTCATCTCGCCGGAATCGTTCAACGCGCTCGAATCGTTCCTGATCCTGGCGGTGGTGGTGCTTGGCGGGCTGGGCAGCCAGCTCGGCGTGGTGATCGCGGTGATCTTCCTCAACACCGTGTTCGAGCTGCGCGAACTCGCCGAGTACCGCATGCTGATCGTCGGCCTGTCGATGGTGCTGATCATGGTGTGGAAGCCGCGCGGGCTGATCTCGACGCGGCAGCCGTCTGCCTTCCTGCACCAGCGGAAGACGGTCGCGGCCGAAAACGTGAGCCAGGGGCGCGGATGAGCGCCTGGGAGACCGATCCGCTCCTCTATGTCGAGCGCCTGACCATGCGCTTCGGCGGGCTGGTGGCGGTCAACGCCCTCACCTTCTCGGTCGGGCGCGGCGAGATCACGGCGCTGATCGGACCGAACGGCGCCGGCAAGACCACCGTCTTCAACTGCATCACCGGCTTCTACAAGCCGACCGAGGGGCGGATCGCGATGGCGCTCGAGCCGGGCGCCGTGTCCACCGTCGAGGAGGTCACTGCCAGCGGCAAGACCACCGTCGACGGCAAGCTCTATCTGCTGGAGCGGATGCCGGACTACGAGATCGCCAAACATGCGCGCGTCGCCCGCACCTTCCAGAACGTCAGGCTGTTCGGCGGCATGACGGTGCTCGAGAACCTCCTCGTGGCCCAGCACAACCGCCTGATGTCGGCCTCGAGCTTCACCATCGGCGGGCTGCTCGGCCTGCCGAGCTATCGCGCCGGCATTCGCACGGCGATGGAGAAGGCGACCTACTGGCTCGAGCGCGTGGGCCTGATCGACCGCGCCGACGACGCGGCGGGCGACCTCCCCTACGGCGCGCAAAGACGGCTCGAAATCGCCCGGGCGATGTGCACCGACCCCGTCCTCCTTTGCCTCGACGAGCCGGCGGCCGGGCTCAACCCGCGCGAATCCGCCGAACTCAACGACCTGCTCCGCTACATCTGCCGCGAGCACAAGATCTCCGTCCTCCTGATCGAGCACGACATGGGCGTGGTGATGGAGATCTCCGACCACATCATCGTCCTCGACTACGGCCAGAAGATCTCCGACGGCACGGCGAGCATGGTGCGCAACGACCCCAAGGTCATCGCCGCCTATCTCGGCGTCGAGGATGAAGAGGTCGAAGCCGTCGAGCAGGAGGTGGGCGCATGAGCACACCCCTCCTCACCGTCCGTGGCGTCACCACCTATTACGGCAAGATCATCGCGCTCCGCGGCGTCGACCTCGATGTGAACCAGGGCGAGATCGTCACCCTGATCGGGGCCAACGGCGCCGGCAAGTCGACGCTGATGATGACCATCTGCGGCACGCCGCGGGCCCGCGACGGACGCATCGTCTTCGACGGCACCGACATCACCCGGATGCCGACCCACGACATCATGCGGATGGCGATCGCCCAGTCCCCCGAGGGGCGGCGCATCTTTCCCCGCATGACGGTGCTCGAGAACCTGCAGATGGGCGCGGCTTCGATCGGCTTCGAGCATTTCGACGAGGATCTGGCCAAGATCTACAAGATCTTTCCGGTACTTGAACGCCGCGCCACGCAGCGTGGCGGCACCCTGTCGGGCGGCGAGCAACAGATGCTGGCGATCGGCCGGGCGCTGATGAGCCGGCCGCGCCTCCTCCTCCTCGACGAGCCCTCGCTCGGCCTAGCCCCGCTGATCGTGCGCCAGATTTTCGACGTGCTCCGCGACCTCAACAAGCGGGAAGGACTGACCGTGTTCCTGGTCGAGCAGAACGCCTATCACGCGCTCAAACTCGCCAGCCGCGGTTACGTCATGGTCAACGGCCTGATCACCATGTCGGGAACCGGCAAGGAGTTGCTGGCGCGCGAGGAAGTGCGTTCAGCCTACCTGGAGGGCGGCCGCCACTAGTGCGCCGACAATCATGATGCACGGTTTCATCTTCGAGCGCGGTATCGTCGACTTCCTGCTGGTGACCTGCTTCCTCGGCGGGGGGGCGGCCTATCTGACCGGTCGGGCGATCGCCATCACCTGGAAGCCGATCGTCTATCTCGTGCTGTACCTGTTCCTGCTCGCCTGCGCGGTGCGATTCATCCACTATGCCCTGTTCGAGGGCACGCTGCTTTCGTTCCAGTATTTCCTGATCGATGCCGTGGTTCTGCTTGCGCTCGGCGGTCTTGGATTCCAGATCACGCGGTCACGCCAGATGGCGGGACAGTATTCATGGATCTACCAGCGCTCCGGGCCGATGTCCTGGCGTCTCAGGCGCGACTCGCACGGTTGAGGCGCTCCATCCTTCTCCGGCATACGAGTTGCACGTCTCTTCAGGCCGGGATATTTTCGATTTCAAGCAGGGGTTCCACCCGGCTTTCAACTTCGGTGACAGGTCACCGATAGCTCCAGGGGAGTTTTGCAATATGAGGAAGTTACTTTTCGTCGGCGCAGCCCTGTCGGCGATGGTCGCCTTCGCTGGCGCCGCAAGCGCCGAGATCACGATCGCGACCGTCGGCCCGATGACCGGCCAGTATGCGGCGTTCGGCGCGCAGATGAAGGCGGGCGCCGAGCAGGCGGTGGCCGACATCAACGCCGCCGGCGGCGTGCTCGGCCAGCAGCTCGTGCTCGAAGTGGGCGACGATGCCTGCGACCCGAAGCAGGCGGTCGCGGTTGCCAACCAGCTCGCCGGCAAGGGCGTGTCGCTCATCGCCGGCCATTTCTGCTCCGGTTCGTCGATCCCGGCCTCTGCCGTCTACAACGACTCGAACATCATCCAGATCTCGCCGGCCTCGACCAACCCGAAGTTCACCGACGAGCGTCCCGGCCCCGGCACGATGCGCGTCTGCGGCCGTGACGACCAGCAGGGCATGGTGGCCGGCGCCTTCCTCGCCAAGAACTTCGGCGACAAGAACATCGCCATCATCGACGACAAGAGCGCCTACGGCAAAGGCCTTGCCGACGAAACCCGCAAGTACATGAACGAGGCGGGCAAGACCGAGGTCCTCAACGAGTCGTACAATGCCGGCGAGAAGGACTACTCGGCGCTCGTCTCCAAGCTGAAGGCGGCCAACGTCGACGTCCTTTATGTCGGCGGCTATCACACCGAAGCCGGCCTCATCAAGCGCCAGATGGTCGACCAGGGCATGGCCACCATCCTCGTCTCGGGCGACGCACTGGTCACCGACGAATACTGGCAGATCACCGGCGACGCCGGCGCCGGCACGCTGATGACCTTCTCGCCAGATCCGCGCAAGAACCCGATCGCCAAGCCCGTCGTCGACGCGCTCGAGGCCGCCGGCAAGACCGCCGAGGGCTACTCGCTCTATACCTACGGCGCGATCCAGGCCTGGGCCGCGGCCGCAACGGCCGCCGGCACCACCGACTTCGATCCGGTGGTCGCCGAGCTCGCCGCCGGCAACTTCAAGACCGTCCTCGGCGACGTGAAGTTCGACGACAAGGGCGACGTGACCCTGCCGGGCTACGTGTTCTACGAGTGGAAGAACGGCACCTACGACTACCTGAACTAGCCGCTTCCACCCACCGAGACCTAAGGAGAACCCCGGCGGCAGCGCCGGGGTTTTTCTTTTGGCGCGAGGCGTCTAGCCTCCCGGCATGAATCAGGGTCCGAAGAACCTCATCACCGACGTGAGCGGCATTCTGGTCGGGAATGCCGCCGATGCGCGAGTCAACAGCGGCGTCACGGTGGTGCTCTGCGAGCAGCCGGCGGTCGCCTCGGTCCATGTCATGGGCGGCGCGCCCGGGACGCGGGAGACCGACCTCCTCGCGCCCGAGCAGACGGTCGGCGCAATCGACGCGATCGTGCTGTCGGGCGGGTCCGCCTTCGGCCTCGACGCGGCCGGCAGCGTCATGGCGAGCCTGGCCGTCGCAGGACGCGGCTTCGCCATCGGCGACGTCCGCGTGCCGCTGGTGCCCGCCGCGATCCTCTTCGATCTCGTCAATGGCGGCGACAAAAGCTGGGGCGAGACGCCGCCCTATGCGGCGCTCGGCGCAGAGGCGCTGGCGGCGGTGGCCGTGGACTTCGCGGTCGGCACCGCCGGGGCCGGAGCCGGCGCCACCACGGTCAACCTCAAGGGCGGTCTCGGCTCGGCCTCGGTACGGCTCGATGACGGAACCACGGTGGGCGCGCTCGTTGCGGTCAACGCCCTTGGGCAGGCCACCATGGGCGACGGCCCGCATTTCTGGGCGGCGCCGTTCGAGATCGGAGACGAGTTCGGCGGGCTCGGCTGGCCGTCCGGGCCAACGCCCGAGGCGGCGGCGCTCCGCCACAAGGCGCAGGTCCTGCCGATCGAGAACACCACCATTGCCGTGATCGCCACCGACGCGACGCTGACCAAGGCCGAGGCCAAGCGGCTGGCGATCATGACCCATGACGGTTTCGCCCGGGCGCTCTGGCCCTCGCACACGCCCTATGACGGCGACCTTGTCTTCGCGCTCGCCACCGGACGGTTGCCCCGAACCGAGCCGGTCGACATGGTGGCCCTCGGGGCAGCCGGGGCCGCGTGCATGGCCCGGGCAATCGCCCGCGGCGTCTACGAGGCGACCAAGTCGCCGGGCGACCGCGTGCCGACCTGGCGGGAGAGGTTCGGCCGCTGAGGCGCGGAGAGGACAGTGGAAGACGGCGCCCTCGTTGCACGCGGCGCGGCCGCATGGTACCGCGCGGGTCATGGCCGGAAAAACCCTGATCGCGCCCTCCATGCTCGCCTCCGACTTTGCCCGGCTGGGCGAGGAAGTGGCGGCGATCGATGCGGCCGGCGCCGACTGGATCCATCTCGACGTGATGGACGGGCACTTCGTCCCCAACCTCTCTTTCGGGCCGCCGGTGATCGCCGCGCTCCGGCGCTACACGAAGAAGCCGTTCGACGTCCACCTGATGATCGCGCCGGTCGATCCGTTCCTGGCCGCCTTTGCCGATGCCGGCGCCGACATCATCACCGTCCACCCCGAGGCGGGGCCGCATCTCCACCGCACCCTCCAGACCATCCGCGGCCTGGGCAGGAAATCCGGCGTCGCCCTCAACCCGGCAACGCCCATCAATGCGGTCCGCCACGTCCTCGACCTCACCGACCTGATCCTGGTGATGAGCGTGAACCCCGGATTCGGCGGACAGGCCTTCATTCCGGGTGCGATCGACAAGGTGAAGGCGGTGCGGGCGCTCATCGGCGACCGCGACATACGGGTCGAGGTCGATGGCGGCGTCGCGCCCGACAATGCGGGAGCGCTCGCCGCTGCGGGCGCGGACGTGCTGGTCGCCGGTTCCTCGGTGTTCAGGGGCGGCGACTATGCGGCCATGATCGCCGCGCTCAGGAACGCCGCCGACGTTGGCTCGTGAATCTCGATCTGGAGGACTATCGTTGATGGCTGCACGGGCGATCAGAGTTGCGACGCGTACAGGCCTGGTACGACGTTCACCCGATGCGCGCTCAGGCAGACCGTATCCACGTCAAGCGGTTCCGCCAGCGCGCGGCCCGGGCATAGGTCGGAGGAGCCGATGATCCCCCGCTATTCCCGCCCCGAGATGGCGGCGATCTGGTCGCCCGAGACGCGTTTCCGCATCTGGTTCGAGATCGAGGCGGCCGCGCTCGACGGCATGGCCGAGATCGGCGCCGCCCCCAAGGAGGCCGCGCGCCTGGTCCGCGAGCGCGGCGAGAAGGCGGTCTTCGACATCGCCCGCATCGACGCGATCGAGCGGGAGACGAAGCACGACGTCATCGCCTTCCTCACCCACCTCGCCGAGATCGTCGGCCCCGAGTCACGCTACGTCCACCAGGGGCTGACGTCGTCGGACGTGCTCGATACCTGCCTCGCGGTGCAGCTCGTCCGCGCCGCGGACCTGCTCATGGCCGACGTCGATGCGCTGCTCGCCGCGCTGAAGCGCCGCGCGCATGAGTTCAAGGACACCGTGACCATCGGCCGGAGCCACGGCATCCATGCCGAGCCGACCACCTTCGGCCTCAAGCTCGCTTTCGCCTTCGCCGAATTCGCCCGCGCCCGCCGCCGCCTCCATGCGGCGCGCGAGGAGGTGGCGGTGGCGGCGATCTCCGGTGCGGTCGGCACCTTCGCCAATATCGACCCGCGGGTGGAGGAGCACGTCGCCCGCGCCCTCGGCCTCCGGCCCGAGGCGATCTCGACGCAGGTCATCCCGCGCGACCGCCACGCGATGTACTTCGCCACCCTCGGCGTGGTTGCGTCGTCGATCGAGCGGCTTGCGACCGAGATCCGCCACCTGCAGCGGACCGAGGTGCGCGAGGTCGAGGAGTACTTTTCGCCAGGCCAGAAGGGCTCGTCGGCGATGCCGCACAAGCGGAACCCGGTGCTCTCGGAGAACCTCACCGGCCTCGCCCGCCTCGTCCGCTCGATGGCGCTGCCGGCGATGGAGGACGTCGCGCTCTGGCACGAGCGCGACATCTCGCATTCCTCGGTGGAGCGGGTCATCGCCCCCGACGCCACAATCGCGCTCGATTTCGCGCTGCACCGGCTTGCCGGGCTGATCGACAACTTGATCGTCTACCCCGAGGCGATGCAGGCGAATCTCGACCGTCTCGGCGGCCTCGTCCATTCGCAGGGCGTCATGCTCGCCCTGGCCCGCTCTGGCCTCAGCCGCGAGGCGGCCTACGCCATCGTCCAGCGGAATGCCATGCCGGTCTGGGAGGGGAAGGGGGACTTCCTGTCCCTCCTGAAGCAGGACCCGGAGGTCGCCCGGGCGATTCCGGAACCCGAGCTTGCGGCGCTGTTCGACGTCGGGCCGCACGTCGCCCATGTCGACGAGATCTTCCACCGGGTCTTTGGCGTCAGCGGCTGAAATCAGCTCACCTGCTTGCCTGAGACCTCCTGGATCCACTTCTCGACCTTGCCAAGGACGCCCCAAAGTGCGGTGGCGATCGCCACCGGTGCGACGATGCTCGCGGTCTCGGTCACCGTCCCGGTCATCGGCGCGTCGGGAGCAAAGAGCGTGGCGAGTTCCGGCACCAGGACGGCAAGCAAGGTGCCGATCACGCCGATTGCGGTCTTGCGCCCATTCAGCAGATTGCCGATCCCAGGTCCGAGCGCTTCGTTGACGGGCGTCAGCGGTGGCGGCGGTCTCGGCGTATCGGGCGTAGAGCCAGCCGTGACCTGCGACCCACCTGGAGTCGGGGCAGGCGGAGGCTGCGGCGGAGGGCCGGCAGGATCGGGCTGGATAAACGGCAGAGGCGAAGGCTCGGCGAGGAGCGTCTCGGTGAACTTCCGGATATCCTCGAGGCGGTTCATCCAACCTTTCCCGAATGTCGGGAAATGAGCGAGGCCGCGAAGGAACTCCTCCTGGATGCCGAGATAGGACCGCACGCAGGCTGCAACATTGATCTGCGCGACGGCGCCCAGAGTCTTGGGTCCGATCGCGCCATCGACGTCGATGTTGAAGCCTTGCGCGCGGATCGCACTTTGGAGAAATTTTGCGCTCCGGCTCGGCCCATGGAGCACGGCGCCGTTATAGACCACGGCGGCGGTCGCCACCGGCAGGTCGTCGCCGCGAACCACGTCATAGTAGAAGGCCCGCATGATCTGGCGCTGGGTCTGCCGGGTCAGCGCCTTGACCTCCGCCTTGGTCGCCTGCCTACCCAGCCAGCGCGAGAGCGTCGCCTGGGTGATCCCCATATTGGTGGCGCCGCCCGGATCGGCCGGGTGGTCGACATAGCCGCCTTCCCACTTGTCGATATAGGTCTGGATCCGCTCGAACTGGCTGGGCGACATGGCGGAGGCCTCCGGCTCTGGAACTGCAGGGCGGTCGAGTTCGGTATCGTCACCGGTTGGGAACAGGCTCGCGCCGGGCGACAGAGGCGGGGCTTCTCCCGGAGCATCGGACATGCCCGGCAGCGGAGGCCGTTCGGCGACCTTTGGCGGAGGCGGCGCATCGCCCGACCAACTAAGGATCACGGCCTGAAGGTTGTCGGCCCAGTCATCGTCCCCGAATGGCGGATAGATGCCCTGCCGGAGCTCGCTCGAGCTGGTCCCGGCGATCTGGAGGTGCGGCATCTCCCAGCTCAAGGGCTCGAGCCCGTGCTTCTTGCCGATCTCGTGGAGCGCCTTCCAATGCGCCGCATTGGCGCCGCTCGTATCCCAGCTCCACTGGCCGCCGACCTTCAGGACGAAGTCGGCCGCGAGACCATACTGGTGATAGGACTGCCAGGCGTCCGCCTTGGTGACCTTCGGCCCCGGTGTCGTCCGCCCCTTTGCGTAGAGGAACTTCTGCCGCTGCGGGGAGCGATAGGCCTCGAAGACCTCGAAAGGATGATTGCCGGCGACGAGGTCCGCCATGACCGCCCTGACCGCAGATCGAACTGTCGGATGCAGGGACTCTAGATCGGTCTGCCGCTTCTCTACGGATGCCATGGGACCTCCATACGCAACTAATGCAAGAAGACTCATGAAATACCCGTAAAAAGAGCAAGTCAATCCTGTTGCAGCCCAGGGCCGGGGTCGATGTGAAAGTAGGGTGAACGCCCCTTGGCGACGGCCGGCAAACGGGCGAAGTTCTCGTCCCATGCAGGCAGACGACGAGGACAGAATGACCGGTCCAATCTACGATATCCCCCTTCGCCGCATCGACGGCTCACCGGCGACGCTCGGGGAGTACGAGGGCGACGTGCTTCTCATCGTCAACGTCGCGTCGAAGTGCGGGTTGACGCCGCAATACGAAGGGCTTGAGGCGCTCTACCGGGAGAAGCATGGCGAGGGCCTCGACGTGCTCGGCTTCCCCTGCAACCAGTTCGGCGGCCAGGAGCCCGGGACCGAGGACGAGATCGCCGAGTTCTGCCGGCTGACCTACGGCGTCGCGTTCCCGATGTTCTCGAAGCTCGACGTCAAGGGCGCGGACCAGCACCCGCTCTACAAGGCGCTGACCGATGCCCAGCCGCAGCGCACGCTCAGCCCGCGCATCGCCAACCCGAAGCCGGCGGAAGGCGATGTCCGCTGGAATTTCGAGAAGTTCCTGGTCGGTCGCGACGGCCGTGTCATTGGCCGCTACGACCCGAATGTGACGCCGGACGATCCGGTGCTGACGAGCGCGATCGACACCGCGCTCGCCCAACCGCGCTGAAGCTAAACGCAGGAGGAGACCGAACCATGCGCATGCCCGCCGCTCTCATCGCAGCCACCATCGGCACCGCCCTCGCCTCGCCGGCGGGAGCGGCTAGCTTCGACTGCAACAAGGCAAAGGCGCCGGACGAGATCGCGGTCTGCGCCAATCCCGACCTGTCAGCGCTCGATTCCGAGATGGGCGGCTTGTGGTTCGCCTACAGCCAAGTCCCGCTTCTGATGGGCATGAGCGGCAACCGGCAGGACGAGGCGCACGCCTTCCTGCAGACGCGCGCGGCCTGTGGCGCCAACGTCTCCTGCCTGACGAGCGCCTACACCCAGCGCATCGCCGCGCTGAAGCAGGAGATCACGTCAGGGATGCAGGAGTATTGCAGCAATCAGTGACGTGGGGCGAGGCGAGGCGTGCTCGGCCAGTTTCCTCCGCTCATGCCCGCACCCCATGCCGTGAAGAAATCGAGATCTGGATTTCACGTCGTGCGTCCCCGATCGGGTCGGGGGCAGGCTCTTCGAGGCCCGCCGCTCGCGCGGCGGGCATCTCAGCGATGAGGGGGTGATTGGCTCCACACAGGTCACAAGTCTCTGCGCCGCTTATGGAGAACACCGACCTCCTCATCCTGAGGTGTGAGCGCGCAGCGCGAGCCTCGAAGGATGGATTGCCCGACTTCAAGGACAGTCTTCGCAGCCTAGAAGGTGGGCATCCCACCCCAGTGGCAGCGGACGTACTTGCCCCGGAGATTCCACCTACCCGTCGTCACCCCACAGGATGCCCGACCGGTACACCGCGCCGGCGACAATGGCGCCGGCAAGCGGCGCCACGATGAACAGCCAGAGCTGCGCCAGCGCCGATCCACCTACGAACAGGGCGGGCCCGAGGCTGCGCGCCGGGTTCACCGACACGCCGGTGACGTTTATGCCGACGATGTGGATCACCGCCAGCGTCAGGCCGATGGCGAGGCCGGCAAAGCCCGCGATGTGGAGCGGCGTCCCCTTCCGGGTCACGCCGAGGATGGTGATGAGGAAGAGGAAGGTGGCGACCACCTCGAAGACAAGCGCCGAGAGGAGATTGAACTCGCCGAGATAGCCGGTGCCCCAGCCGTTCTGGCCGAGGCCGCCGTCCCATCCCGTCGCCTTGCCGGACATGATGAGATAGAGCACCGCCGTGCCGGCGATGGCGCCGAGGCACTGGGCGATAACGTACTGGATCATCTCGCCGGTCGGCATGCGGCCTGCAATCCAGACCCCGACGCTCACCGCCGGATTAACGTGGCAGCCCGAGACGCCGCCGATACCGTAGGCCATGGCAACGATGGCGAGGCCGAAGGCGAAGGATATGCCGAGCACGCCCACCGTCGTTGCGCCGATCGCCGGACCGGCGATGACCGCCGCGCCGCAACCGAAGAGCACCAGTGTGAATGTGCCGATGAACTCGGCCAGCATCTTGTTCATGAACGTCGCTCCCCAGCAGAATCAGTCAGCGCAGGGAGTATAGCGCCCCTCGCAGCTTATACGGAGGGGTAGGGGCGTACCTATTTCCGGCCGAGAAAGGCCGAGGCCGCCGTATCGACCGAGAGCGTCGCCATGACGCGATGGCCGCAGGCGCTGCGCGACATGAGGAGAGCGCAGTCCCCACGGGACAGGTCGCTGCCGACATAGCGGAGATCGATCGTCACGGTCTCTTCCCAGGACCAGTAGACGCCGGCATTCCAGGTCCAGTAGTCCGGCAGGGCCAGCGAGTCGGCGTAATACTGCCACGCAAGTCCGCCCGACACGCCGAAATCCGCCGGGAGCGCGTAGTCCACCGTGCCCTCGAACCATAGCGAGTAGTCGCCCATCTGCGAGTAGTCGGGCGCGTAGTAGACATTGCCGCCGACGGTCAGCGCGTCGGTCGCGTAGTACTCGGCAACGCCGTAAAGCGAGCCATAGTCGGGCGAGGTCTCGTTGACGTAGAAGTAATGGGCATAGCCGAGGTCGAAGGCGGCCCTGTCGATCTCCGGCCTGATGCCGGCATAGACGTCGATCTCGACATCGGCCTCGTCGCCGAAATCGACATTCGACGCCCAGGCCCCGACATAGGCAATGTTGTAGTTGGCCTCGAAATAGCCTTGAACCGCGGGCTTGCCGCCGGTCTGGCTCACGCCACCGGAAATGTAGTCGCTGGTCACCGCCGCTCCGAAGGCGACGTCGAAGTCATCACCGAGCCCGCCGGCGAACGCAGGGCCCGCAAAGAGAAACAGCGCAGAAAGGGCTATGACACCCTTTGCTGCGCTGTTCGGCACTCGCATCATTTGCGGTCGCCGCCCCATTCCCCCGAGTCTACGGCTTCATTCCCCGACGCCATTAGGACCGCCTCGGACCGTCCGGCACAAGACAAAACCGCAGCGAGTACGGCTTTTGCAGACGAGTGTTGCGGATCGGCAACGGCGTTGCCCGGCGGCGACAACGTCAGGACGCCTTGACCGCCGCCAGCATCGCCTTGGCGCCCTCGGCGAGGTAGGTCTGATCGGCTCCGAGTGCGACGAAGCGATAGCCGCATTCGATGAAGAAGCGGGCGCGGGCGGGATTGACCGCGAAGGCGCCTGCGATCTTGCCCACGGCGTTGGCGCGATCGGCCAAACGGCGGATCGGCTCGTCGAGCCATGCCGCGGTGGCCGCGATCTCCTTGCCGCCCGACAGCGTCACCGACAGGTCGGACGGCCCCATGAACACCCCGTCGAGCCCCTCGACACCCAGGATTTCGTCGACGACGTCGAGGGCCCTTGCCGTCTCGACCATGGCGAAGACCATGGTGGTCTGATTGGCCGTATGGAGCTGGGTGGGCAGGTCCGGAACGCCGAGCACGGTCAGAGCGCGGATCGGCCCCCAGCTCCGGTCGCCGACCGGCGGGTACTTGGTCGCGGCAACCAGCGCCTTCGCGTCGGCCGCGGTATTGATCATCGGCGCGATCACCGCCTCGGCCCCGAAATCGAGGACCCGGCTCGCCGTGGCATTGTCGCCGACGGCGATACGGACGACCGCCGGCTTGCCGGCATAGGCGACGCCGGTGATCGAGCGCATTACCGACTGCAGATCGTGGAGGCCATGCTGCATGTCCATCGCGACGGCGTCGAAGCCCTGACGGGCGACGAGTTCCGCGACGAGCGGCTCGGGGAGCTGGGTCCAGCCGGAAATCAGCGTTTCGCCGGAGCGGAGGCGTTCGGCCAGGCCGGTCATGGCGCCACCCTGGGGCGACGGGTCACGTGCCGGCTTCGATCTGCTGGACGGCGGTCGCCATCAGTTCGGCCATGGTGCGGCGGATCTGGTGATCCGATTCGGGCACGCCCGCAGCATCGAAGTCGGCCCGAACCTTGCGGAAAACGTCCTCCTCGCCCGCCTCCTCGAAGTCGGCGGCAACCACGGACCTGGCGTATTCCTGAGCGGCCTCGCCGGCCTTGCCGAGCTTCTCCGCCGCCCACAGGCCGAGAAGCTTGTTCCGCCGGGCCTCCGCCTTGAAGCGCAGCGTCTCGTCGCGCGCAAACTTGGCCTCGAAACCATCCTCACGCTTGTCGAAAGTCGTCACGGAAAGGCCTCCTCATGGCGAATATCGTGCGGTTGCGTGGCCTTGCATATCGTTTGGACATGACTAAATCAACGCTGCGGGCTCGCTCCCGCCGGCCAAACAAGGCTGCTGCCCCGAGGGACCGTCATTGTTTATCGGGGACCGATCGAATATGGTCTCCACGAGAGGCGGTCCCACACCTCCGAGTCGGCCGTAGGCTATTGATACGGCAAGGAATTCTTCGGACCCCATCATTATGGACATCCTCAAACCACGGTATGTGCCCATGAACCGTCGTCGGCGCATTTATGAAGGCAAGGCCAAGATCCTGTTCGAAGGACCGGAACCCGGCACCCTCGTGCAGTTCTTCAAGGACGACGCCACGGCATTCAACAAGAAGAAGATGGACGTCATCGACGGGAAAGGCGTCCTCAACAACCGCATTTCCGAGCACATCTTCAGTCATCTCAACAGGATGGGCATCCCGACCCACTTCATCAAACGGCTCAACATGCGCGAGCAGCTGATCCGTGAGGTCGAGATCATCCCGCTCGAGGTGGTGGTGAGGAACCTCGCCGCCGGCTCGCTTTCGACCCGCCTCGGGATCGAGGAAGGCACCGTGCTGCCGCGCTCGATCATCGAGTTCTACTACAAGAACGACGAACTCAACGACCCGATGGTCACCGAGGAGCACATCACCGCCTTCGGCTGGGCGAGCCCTCAGGAGATCGACGACATCATGGCGTTGGCCATCCGGGTCAACGACTTCCTCGCCGGGCTCTTCCTCGGCGCCGGCATCCAGCTCGTCGACTTCAAGATCGAGTGCGGCCGGCTCTGGGAAAACGACATGATGCGGATCGTCGTCGCCGACGAGATCTCGCCGGACAGTTGCCGCCTTTGGGATGTCCAGACCAAGGACAAGCTCGACAAGGATCGCTTCCGCCACGACATGGGTGGCCTGGTCGAGGCCTACCAGGAGGTTGCGCGCCGTCTCGGCATCCTGCTCGAGAATGAGCGGCCGAAGGGCAACGGCCCGGTTCTGGTGCAATAGGGCGACTGAATCCTGCCGTGAAAGCGCGCGTCACGGTCACGCTCAAGTCAGGCATCCTCGATCCCCAGGGCAAGGCGATCGAGGGTGCCCTTGCGACCCTCGGCTTCGGCGGGGTCAACGGCGTCCGCCAGGGCAAGGTCTTCGACATCGAACTCGCCGAGACCGACCCGGAGAAAGCGAGGGCGGCGCTCAAGCAGATGTGCGAGGCGCTGCTCGCCAACCTCGTGATCGAGGACTATACTATCGACGTGTCCTGACCGTCGTCTCGATCGAGTTCGCCATGGCAGAGGTATCTTCCGAGCTGATCTACGAAGTCCTGAAGCAGCTTCGGGACCGCCAGATAAGCACCGAGGCCAAGGTGGATGAACTGAAGGCCGAAATGCAGGCCTTCCGCGGCCATATGGTCGCGCTGCAGCAGGACACCCAGAACATCTACGCCATTCTTGTTCGGCACGAGGCCCGGCTCGACCGCATCGAGCGCCGGCTGGACCTGGTAGAGCCTGCCACCGCCTGACCACAGCGGCGGCCCAAATTCGCCCAAGCCTTCGCTTATCACTCCGCACGTCGGGGGCTCGCGCGGAGGATCTTCCTTGCCGCTTAGGTTCATTTTGCGCCAGGTCGCGCTGGTCGCTCCTGTCGTCATCGGACTCTCGTCCACCACCCTCGCAACCGAACCCCTTGAGATGCTCCCCGACGGCAGCGCCCGGGCGCGTATCGGCGACATCAAGCTCTATCACGACCCGAAGGCGTGGCGGATCGACGGAGAGGGCGATGCCTTCGCCATCCGGTGCCGCGGCCCCGAATGTGACGGCCCGTTGATGTCGATCAGCATCGAGCCGGCCGACCGGAGCGCCTGCACGCCGGGCGCGGTCGTCGACCGGTCGCATTTCGCGTACCCGGACGCCTGGGGCTGGCAGGTGACGCGCGGCGGCGGTGCAGTCGGGCTCCCGGTCCACATCGCCACCTCCGACTGGGGCTGCAGGAACCTGGCCGGCTTCCCCGTCTTCGCCTGCACCGAGCACAAGGGCCGCTCCTACTGGTTCGCGGCGCCGGGAGACATGTGCCAGACGTCGCGGAGGGAATCGCAGGGGTTGCGCAACCTGCTCAACGGCCTCTCCGCGGCGGAGCTGACCGACCCATGATCCGCGCCGCGCTTGTCACCCTCTGTCTCGCGGCGGCCGGCGTGGCACAGGCAGCGCCGGCGTCCGTCGCCATCGGCGACCTCGTCCTCGACTACGACGACACCGAGTGGCACGTCACGGCGCGGCCCGAAGGCGCGGTGCTGCAATGGATCGCCTGCGAGGGTTTCGGCTGCGAGGACCGGCCGGGCATCTCCGTCAGCATCGCCCCCGCCGACGGTCTGCCGCCGCCGGCAATCCCCCGCCACGACGAAGGCTTCGCCCGGTCGCTCTGGGAACTCCTGGACGGTCCGGTATCCTGGATCGGCGAGGGCGAGGTTCGCGAGGTCAACGGCTTCGCCATCTTCGCCATCGACCGATGGAGCGGCTGCCGGGCCATGAGTCCGTCCCAGCTCACGGCCATCCTCGACCACGACGGCCGGCGCTACACCTTCACCAGCGGCATTGTGGCCGCATGCCGCGGCGTATGGGGTGTGGGCCGCGAGGCATTCGTCGAAATTCTGACGGGGCTCAAGCCGCGCGGCTGATCGCAAGAGTCGGGGAATCTGCTATAGCGAAACCATGAAATCCGCCGTCGTCATGGTACGCCGGTGGGGCCAGTTCCCCACCGTGACGCGCTCGGGGCACAGGCGGCGAGAAGGAAGGGAGTCCGATGAGAGCTGCCACGCTGGCCGGATTGCTGGCGATCGCCATGGCCGCTGTCGCCACGGCACCGGCCATGGCGGAGCCGCGCCCCGGAACCGTTGTCGGGCTCGACCTGGCCACACCCGAGCGGGGCGCCGAGAGCTTCGTCCGCGCCTGGATCGACGGCGATTATTTCGTCGCCTACCTGTCACTCGACCCGGAGCCGCGGTTTCGTTTTCACACCATGTCCTCGCGTTTCGAGTTCCCCGGGATACTTGGTCAGAATCTTCCCGATGGCTATCTTGACCGGTTCCTCGAGGCCACTGGCGACAGCCAGGTTCCCGGCCGCACCATCATCATCGACACGTATGCCGAGTTCGTAGCGATGATGCGCATCGCGGCCGAGATGGACATCCTTCCGTTGGCGTTTGAGGAAGACCCTGAGAGCCTGGCCCCAACGGTGCTGTCCGGTGGGGATGGACCTCTCGCTCGCGTGGCCCTCGCCGGAAACGACGACGGCACAGTTCTGGTCATGCGCCAGTCTCCCGGCGGCTTGTGGCGCGTCGCCGGCTTCGAGCGGGGCGACCTGCCCGCGTTCTGGATCTACAGCGAGTAGGGTTCGAGGGGCCATGAAGTCCGCCGTCATCATCTTTCCCGGTTCGAACCGCGACCGCGACATGATCGCGGCGCTCACGAAAATCCTCGGACGGAAGCCCGTCGCGGTCTGGCACATGGAGCCGGACCTGCCGGACGTCGACCTCGTGGTCCTGCCTGGCGGCTTCTCCTATGGCGACTACCTGCGTTCCGGGGCGATCGCCGCCCGCTCGCCGGTGATGCGCGCGGTCGTGGAGAAGGCCGATGCCGGGGTGGCGGTGCTCGGCATCTGCAACGGCTTCCAGATACTCTGCGAGGCGGGCATCCTGCCGGGCGTGCTGATGCGGAACGCCAGCCTCCGCTTCATCTGCCGGGAAACCCATCTCAAGGTCGCGACGACCAGTTCGGTCTTCACCCGACTCTATCGGCAGGGCGAGGTGATCCGCACCCCGGTTGCCCATGGCGACGGTAACTACCGCGCCGACGACGCGACGCTCGCCGCGCTTCGCGGCGAGGACCGTATCGCGTTCCGCTATTGCGACGCGGGTGGCCGGATTGCCGACGACACCAACCTCAACGGTTCGATCGACAGCATCGCCGGCATCCTCAGCACGCGCCGGAACGTGCTCGGCATGATGCCGCACCCGGAGGACCTGATCGAGCCTGAGCAGGGCGGGACGGACGGACGCCGCCTGTTCGAAGGGCTGCTCGGCGCCGTCGGCGTGGCGGCGTAGCAGCGCGTCCGCTGGCCTCCTTCAATCGGCGATCCTGCGGGCGGTGCCGCCGTCGGTCTCGTTGACGAGGTTGTCACGATCGACGACGCGGAGTTGCACCGTGCCCGGCTTGCCCTCGGCCGGGTGGAGGGTGAGCGCAAAGCGGTCGCTGGTCCCGCCGCTGACAGACCATACGCCGGAGACGGCGTTGGTCGTCGGGCCGGTTCCGGCCGTTACGGTGACGAAGCCGGAAAAAGTCATGTCGGGGCGGTAGTCGAGCGTCGATTTCACGGCCATGCCGTCGCCATATTCGGCGACGAACTCCCAGGTCCCGATCATCAGCCGACGGATGGCGTCAGCGACCGGGACCTCCGGCGGCGTCGCGGCGAAATGGCCCCGAATCGCGGGGATGTCCCAGGCCGGGGCCCATCCCTCAGTGCCCTGCCGCCACACCAGCGTCGCGCGGGTGATCTCGCCTTTGGCGATCGCAGCCGCGATCTCGTCTTCCGACAGCGGTCCCCGCACCTCGGCGCCGACGGCGACGAAATAGATCTCATCGGCCGGCGGGTCGGGCGGCGGCGGCGGCGGTTGCGGCGGCGGGGGCGGCGGCTTTGGGACGGCTCGGGAGAGCGCATCCGCAAGCTCCGGCAGCGCGCCTGCCCGAATCCAGCCGGAGAGGCCCGGCTTCCAGACCAGCGTCCATGGGAGAATCGTGCCTTCCCTGATCTCGGTGACGACGAGCTCCAGGGACAGCGGACCGCGCGACTTGCCCGATTCGGCTACGAAGTACGGCACCGTTACCCGCGGCGCCGGGGGCGGCTGGATGTCGTTCGACACGGGACCAGGACCGGCGGTCTCCGCCGCGGCCTTTTGCGCGCCGCCGACGGCGAGCGCGAAGACCGTCAGCAGGAGCAAAAACGCGCGCATCATGGCCGCAGGCACCCCGTTGTTCACGCGCAGCACGGCGATTCGGAGCTTCCCGCCGGAAGAGCAACGTCCCTCACGACACCATACGGCGTAACCGACCTTCGACAAGCCGGCGTAAGCATGGGCGTGCGGCCTTTGTGCGACCTTTGGAGCACCCCGCCTTCCCTCACCTTCCGCTGGCCAACGGTCACGGCTACGGGCTAAAGCAGTGGCCCGAAACGACAGCCTCAGGCTCCCCGCCCGCATGGCAGGCATGAACGCCGTCACCGCTTCCTCCCCGCCGCCGGCAGGCGCTGCCGTCGGAGGGCCGCTTGCGGCCGGCTCCGGCGGGAAGTCCCGCGCCCTTCTCCTCCGCTGGCTGCCGCTCGTCATCGCCGCCGCCTACTTCGCCGTGATGATGCCGATCGGCGCCAAGATGATCCTCCACTATCCCGACGAGCGCCACTACGCCTATGGCGGCGCACGCATGGTGGAAACCGGCGACTGGCTGATCCCCCGGACCCCGCAAGGCGAGGTCCGCCTGAAGAAGCCGGTCATACCCTACTGGTTCAGCGCCGCCGGATTCGAGGTCCTCGGCATCGGCGTACCGGGGTTCCGCCTGTTCTGGGTGCTTGCGGCCTGCGGCATCCTCCTCCTCACCTACGCCATCGCACGCGCCCTCGGCGCGAGCCCTGGCGCGGCGATTCTCGCCGAACTGATGATCGCGGCCAATCCGGTGTTCATGCGCGCCGCCACGAACTCGATACCCGACATTCCGCTCACGCTGTTCGTAACCGCCGCCGCGCTCGGCTTCGTCCGTGTTCTGGCGGATCGCGGCATGCCCGTGGGCAGCGGCTGGGCATGGCTCGGCTGGCTCGGCATGGCGCTCGCGGTGCTGACCAAGGGTCTCCTCCCGCTCGTGCTCATCGCGACGCTGATCGCCTATGTCATCGCCTTCGACCGCGGGAAGCTGGGTCCGATCCTCAGGCCGTTGCCGGTCCTCGCAGCCCTGGCGCTCGTCGGGTCATGGTACGCCTACGCGGCAGCGGCCTATCCGGCCGAGTTTGCGGCGCAGTTCTTCGGCGACCAGATCAGCGGGAATGCGACCAAGGGACCGCTCTGGGTTCTCGCCGCCTTCCCGGGTTATCTCTTCGTGGGCGTCTTCTCGTTCCTCGGCTGGCCGCTCCTCCTGCTCTGGCTCGCGGTGAAGTCCGGGCGAGCGCCATCGCCGGCGGCCTGGCCGTCGCCGGTCCGGCTTCTGGCGTTGTGGTGCGCCGTGGTCGTCACCGTCTTCGCCTTCAGCGATGCGATCGACCCGCGCTACCTGCTTCCCGTCCTGCCGCTCTTCTCCGTGCTCCTCGCGCTCGGGATCGAGGCCGTGGACGGCGAAGGCCTGCCGCAGGTCTCTCGCATCTGTCGCTGGCTCCTGCCGCCCGTCGCAGCCGCGGGCCTGATCCTGGCCGTGCCCGAATCGCTGATCCTC
Organism: Bauldia sp.; assembly: GCA_022841545.1. Taxonomy (GTDB): domain Bacteria; phylum Pseudomonadota; class Alphaproteobacteria; order Rhizobiales; family Kaistiaceae; genus Bauldia. The sequence continues at coordinate 34,053 of JALHRF010000017.1, forward strand.
CTTCAGATCGGGGCGCCCTTCGCCATCGCCCTGATGGCCCTCGGTATCGGTGCATGGCTGGTGCTCGCTCTGGTGGGCCGGCGACGACCGCGCCTCGCCCCCTACCTGCTTGGCGCGACGCCGGTGCTGGCGGCCGCCCTGCTCCTCCTCGCCATGGCGCCCGTGGTGCTACCGGACCTCGGCACGCCCTTCGCGGCGCGCCTTGCCGCATCGGACACGCCGGCAGCCAACGCGGCATTCGTCGGCGATATCCATACCGCCTCGGAGGTCCGTCTTCAGGCGGGCGCGGCCGCGCCCTTCGTCGAACTAAACAAGGTTGGCGATGCGATCGCTGGGGGCTACTGCCTGGTCATGGCGACGCAACAAAGCGTCGCCAGGCGGCTCGCGGAAGGGGGCTATGTCGTGACCGAGGTCAAGGGGGGATGGCGGGAGATCGACCCGTCGTCATTATTCGGTGCGATCTTCTCATGGCGGCTCCAACCGGCGCGCGCGGAGTATGGCGCCGTCGGATATTTCGCCGAATGCGACAGCAAGGGCTCATCCACATGAATACAAAGCCCGGGAGCGGGCCGGAACGGACGGCGCCACCTGCCGGACCGCCTGCCGTGTCGGTCGTGATCCCCGCCCACAACGAGGCCGAGAATCTGGCCGGCTTGATTCCCGAGATCGCCGCGAGCCTTGGCTCCATGCCCCACGAGATCGTCATCGTCGACGACGCAAGCACGGACGATACCCCGGCGCTCGTCGACCGGCTGGCCACAGGCGGCATCCGCGTGCGCCGGCTGCAGCACCCCCGCTCGCTCGGCCAGAGCGCGGCGGTCATGACCGGTGTGGTAGCGGCCCGGGGTTCCCTGGTGGTGACGCTCGATGGCGACGGCCAGAACGACCCGCGGTTCATCCCCGAGATGCTCCGCGCGCTCGATGATCCGGGCGTCGGCATCGTCGCCGGCCAGCGCCTCGGACGGAAGGACACGATGTCGAAGAAGCTGAGCTCGCGGATCGCCAACGGCGTGCGCCGCGGGTTCCTGAAGGACGACACCCGCGACACCGGCTGCGGGCTGAAGGCGTTCCGCCGCGAGCCCTTCACCCGGTTGCCGTATTTCCAGGGGATGCACCGCTATCTTCCGGCCCTCTTCCTCGGCGACGGATGGAAGATCGCCCATGTCGACGTGGTCGACCGTGAGCGGCATCACGGCGCATCGCATTACGGCATGCTCGACCGGCTGGCGGTCGGCATCCCCGATCTGTTCGGCGTCTGGTGGCTCTTGCGCCGCCGCCGACGCAATCCCTTCAGGGTGGAGAAAGTGGAATGATCGACAAGGCCACGATCTGGCTGATCATCGGGTTCCTCGGCCAGGCCTTCTTCTTCATGCGCTTCGTGGTCCAGTGGATCGCGAGCGAGCGGGCCCGGAAAAGCATCATCCCGGCCGCCTTCTGGTTCTTCTCGATCGGCGGCGGGGTCGTGCTCCTGATCTATGCGATCTACCGCGAGGACCCGGTGTTCATCGCCGGTCAGGGGCTGGGCCTCATCATCTACTCCCGCAACATCTTCTTCATCCTGCGCGAAAGGCGGGCAACCGTTGAGGCGAAATAGCCCCGGACGACGACAGATGGCGCACGCGATCCTGCGGGGCGTGGCGTTCGCCGCGGCGTTGCTTGCAGCCGTTCCCCTGCCCTCGATGGCGCAGCCATCGGACGCGGCCTATGCGCTCGCCAACCGCCTCGGCGCCGCGATGGAGCGCTGCTGGTTCATGGGCGGGGACCCGGTGTTCGGCGCCTACGTCTATTCGCTGGAGCCAAACGCCACCGGCGGCCCGCGCATCCTGGTCGTGCCGCGGGACTCGCGGGAAGGCCGACCGGTGCTGGTGATCGACATCCTCGGCGCCGGGCCGAAGCCGAGGGTCAATGTCTACGGCCCGCTCGCCGCCGGTCCCGGCGCGGACCGGATCGGCCGCGATCTTCGCCGCTGGCTCGACGGCGGCGACGGCTGCGGTTGAACCGTCAGTCGTTGGCGCTCACGCCCTCGAAGCGCCAGCCTTTCTCGGTGTTGACGAAGACGTAGATCAGCTCGCAATAGGCGACGTAGTAATCGACACCATCCTCGTGCGGGGTGGTGGTGGCGAGGCAGGCCCTGGCGTCGGCGTCGAACCAGCCGTCATAGAGCGTCGGGAAGCTGTCACCACTAAGTTCCTCGCCGTTGTACACCACCGGGAACTTGACCAGCGCCTTGACGGTGCCGACGTCGTCGTTGTTGAGGGCGGTGGTGAACTCCGTCCAGAAGGCGTCGAAGGCTTCGTCGGCGCGTGCCGGCAGGGACGAGAGCCCCGCGACAATGCCGATGAACAGCGCGACCACCCTGCCTACTCCCGATACCGAACGCATCCCGGTTCTCCACGACGACACCATCCCAGCGGCGGAGCATACCAATTGTCGGGCGGGCGGAAAGAGGGCAATTATGCCCGGGATACGATTGGACCAGCAGGCGTGTCGCCGGTTGAATGCGTGTACCGGAATGTGTACATAGTTCATGCAATTCGAATGGGACGAGGCCAAACGCAGGAAGCTGCTCGAACAGCGCGGCATCGACATTCTCGATGCGGCGCTGATCTTCGAAGGGGCCGTTCTGACCGAAACCGATCCGAGGACCGACTATGGCGAAACGCGCTACATCTCAACGGGCAAAGTCGACGGAGACTACTTCGTCGTCGTCCACACCGCGCGTCCTCCGAATGTCCGACTTGTCACGGCATGGCGAGCTGGACGACAAGCCAGACGGCGATATCAGGACCGCTTCCCTGGCTGACATACGCAAGATGAAGGATCGGGGCGAGCTATTCCCGACCGCCGTCGATGCCGAGGAGATCGAGCTCGACGAGAGTTTCTGGCGGAATGCGAAGCTCATCATGCCCTCCGGCGAGACCAAGACCTCCGTCCACTTGCGCGTCGATCCCGAGGTGTTCGACTGGTTCAAGCGCCAGGGCAAGGGGCACCTCACGCGCATGAACGCCGTGCTTCGCGCCTATTACGAAGCCAACCGGAAGAAGGCGTCGTGAAGTCTTCCGGCCGGCAGTGACGGGCATTTGGTATTGTCTCCCGACCTGAGAATCATCGGCGCCCGGCCATAGGATGCGCCGGACGGACCGAAGCAGAACAGCGCCATGAACGCCCCTAGCCGCATCACCCCCGAGCTCGTCGCCGCCCATGGGCTGAAGCCGGACGAGTACCGGCGCGCCGTCGATCTCATCGGCCGCGAGCCGACGCTGACCGAACTCGGCATCTTCTCGGCGATGTGGAACGAGCACTGCTCGTACAAGTCCTCGAAGAAGTGGCTCCGCACCCTCCCGACCACGGGGCCGCGCGTCATCCAGGGACCGGGCGAGAACGCCGGCGTGGTCGACATCGGCGACGGGCTGGCGGTGATCTTCAAGATGGAGAGCCACAACCACCCCTCGTTCATCGAGCCCTACCAGGGTGCGGCGACGGGGGTCGGCGGCATCCTACGCGATGTGTTCACCATGGGCGCGCGCCCGATCGCGGCGCTCAATGCGCTCCGCTTCGGCGAGCCCGACCACCCGAAGACCCGCCACCTCGTTTCAGGCGTCGTCTCCGGCATCGGCCACTACGGCAACGCCTTCGGCGTGCCGACGGTCGGCGGCGAGGTCAATTTCCACCGCGGCTATAACGGCAACATCCTCGTCAACGCCTTCGCCGCCGGCATCGCAAGGACCGATGCGATCTTCTACTCGAAGGCCTCCGGCGTCGGCCTGCCGGTGGTCTATCTGGGCTCCAAGACCGGGCGCGACGGCATCCATGGCGCGTCGATGGCCTCGGCCGAGTTCGACGACGATTCGGCCGAGAAGCGGCCGACGGTGCAGGTCGGCGATCCCTTCGCCGAGAAGCTCCTCTTGGAGGCCTGCCTCGAGCTGATGGCGAGCGGCGCGGTGGTCGCCATCCAGGACATGGGCGCGGCGGGCCTCACCTCCTCGGCGGTCGAGATGGGCGCCAAGGGCAACCTCGGCATCGAGCTCGACCTGGACAAGGTGCCCTGCCGAGAGACCGGCATGACCGCCTATGAGATGATGCTGTCGGAAAGCCAGGAGCGGATGCTGATGGTGCTCCGCCCCGAGATGCAGGCGGAAGCCGAGGCGATCTTCCGGAAATGGGGGCTCGACTTCGCCGCCATCGGCCGCACCACCGACGACCTCCGCTTCCGCATCATCCACAAGGGCAAGGTCGAGGCCGACCTGCCGATCAAGGACCTCGGCAACCAGGCGCCGGAATACGACCGGCCCTATGTGCTCCGGAACGGACCGCCGCCGCTCGCCGAAGCGATTCCGGAACCGGACGACTATGCCGCTGCGCTGCTCGCGATCCTTGCCGCGCCCGACATGGCCTCGCGCCGCTGGGTCTGGGAGCAGTACGACCACCTGATCGGCGGCGACACGATGCAGCGGCCGGGCGGCGACGCGGCTGTGGTGCGGGTCGAGGGCTCGCGGAAGGGTCTCGCCTTCTCGCTCGATGTGACGCCGCGCTACTGCAAGGCCGACCCCACTGAAGGCGCCAAGCAGGCGGTGGCCGAATGCTGGCGGAACCTGACCGCGGTCGGCGCCGAGCCGCTCGCGGTGACCGACAATCTCAATTTCGGCAATCCCGAACGGCCGGAGATCATGGGCGAACTGGTCGGCGCCCTCCAAGGCATCGGGGAGGCCTGCCGTGCGCTGTCCTTCCCGATCGTCTCCGGCAACGTCTCGCTCTATAACGAGACCAACGGCGAGGCGATCCCGCCGACGCCGGCGATCGGCGGCGTCGGCCTTCTCGACGACATCAGCCAGATGGCGACGGTTCGATTCAAGGCCGAAGACGAGGCCATCCTCCTCATCGGCGCCCCGCAGTCGTGGGGGGCGCATCTCGGCCAGTCGATCTATCTCCGCGAGATCCTCGGGCGCGAGGACGGCCCGCCCCCGCCCGTCGATCTCGACCACGAGAAGCGCGTCGGCGACTTCGTCCGCGGCCTGATCCGTGAAGGATCGGCCACCGCCGTCCACGACTGCTCCGACGGCGGGCTTGCCGTAGCACTGGCCGAGATGGCGATGGCAAGCGGGATCGGGGCCACCATCGATCCGCCCGAGGGGCCATCTCCCCTCCCCGTCTTCTTCGGCGAGGACCAGGGACGCTACGTGGTGACCCTGCGCGCCGGCGACACCGACGCGGTGCTGGCGCGCGCAAAATCCGCCGGGATCACCGCGCCCGTGATCGGCAGAACCGGCGGCGACGATTTGAATCTCGGCGGCGTGATGTCCATATCTGTTGCAAAGCTAAAGGAAGCCCACGAGAATTGGTTCCCGGCTTTCATGTCTGGCGAGCTTTGAGGCGTGCCGAAATGGCGATGAATGCGAGGGAAATCGAGGCGCTGATCAAGACGGCGCTGCCCGATGCCAGGGTCGTGATTCGCGACCTTGCCGGCGACGGCGATCACTATGCGGCGGAAGTCGTCTCGGAATCGTTCCGCGGCAAGAACCGCGTGCAGCAACACCAGATGGTGTACAAGGCGCTGCAGGGCAACATGGGCGGCGCGCTGCACGCGCTGGCCCTCCAGACCAGTGTGCCGGACTGACAGCAGGTCGGAGCAACCGATGGCCGATGACCCCGGTGAGATCAATGTAGCGGGCTTCACGCACGCGTGGATGCGCCGTGTGGAACAACTGATCGGGAACAGTGACCGCAAGCTCGACAAGACTATCGCGATACTGCCGCGGCATGAGACCCGGATTTCCCGGATGGAGCACAGCTTCGGGATGATCAAGTTCGACATGACCAATGTCGACGGTCACATGGTGACGTTCACCACGGATACGCTTAAGCTCGTCGGCAAAATCGATACGCTGAACGAAAAGATCGACGGGCTCGACAGCCGCGTCGCAGGAATTAAAGGCAAGCTCGGTTAAGCCAAGCGCTTCCCCGGCCAAAATGCAGGAAATGAAGATGAGCGATATCAACGCCTGGATCGACAACGAGGTGAAGACCAACGACGTGCTCCTGTTCATGAAGGGCACGCCGACGTTCCCACAGTGCGGCTTCTCCGGGCAGGTGGTGCAGATCCTCGACTACCTCGGCGTCGAGTACAAGGGCGTCAACGTCCTCGAAAGTGCCGACATCCGCCAGGGCATCAAGGACTACGCCAGCTGGCCGACCATCCCCCAGCTTTACGTCAAGGGCGAGTTCGTCGGCGGCTGCGACATCATCCGCGAGATGTTCCAGGCGGGCGAGCTTCAGACGTACTTTGCCGACAAGGGCGTGCCGGTGGCGCAGGCCGCCTGAGGTCTCGTGAGAACGTATCCGGCCGCGATTTCCGTCGCGGTCGATCTCCCCCTTGTAGACAACACTAAGTGATCGGCATCGGGACTCGCCCCGGAACGTTCACCTGTGCTATCCATTAAGCATCCAAGCGGAGGTGGGGTACCAAAGCGAGGAGAGTTTCCCATGTCGAGTTTGTTGAAATCGATCAGCGGCGTCGCGCTCGCGACCATGATCGCAGCCACCCCGTTCGTTCCCACCACCCCTGCCAACGCCGGGCCGGCGTATTACGGCGCCGACGTTCACCAGGTCGGCAACCGCTGGAAAGGCGGCAAGAACTGGAACCGGAACTGGAATGGGAACCGCTACTATAACCGCGGCTGGAACGGTAACTACTGGATCGGGCCCGCCATCGGCTTCGGCGCGGGTGTCCTGCTCGGTTCGGCACTGACCGCCCCGCGCTATTACGCGCCGGCGCCGCGCTACGCGCCGGCCTACGGCAACCGGGACGCCTACTGCCACCAGAAGTACCGGTCCTACAATTCGCGTACCGGCACCTATACCGGCTACGACGGCCGCCAGCACTACTGCCGCATCCCTTAAGGCGTCTCCAAAGACTTCACAGGCAGGAAGGCGCGGAGCCGCAGGCTTCGCGCCTTTTCGTCCATCTTCTGGCGCCCGAACGAAAAGGGCCGCCCGAAGGCGGCCCCAAAAGATCCGTGAACTCCCGACCGATCAGCGGGAGTAGAACTCGACCACGAGGTGCGGTTCCATCTGCACCGGGTAAGGCACATCGGCGAGGCCTGGACGGCGCGCATAGGTCGCGGTCATCTTGTTGTGGTCGACGTCGATGTAGTCCGGCACGTCGCGCTCGGCGAGCTGGGTCGCCTCGAGCACCAGCGCGATCTGCTTCGAGCTGTCCTTGAGCGAGATCACGTCGCCCACCTTGCAGCGATAGCTCGGAATGGTGACGCGGCTGCCGTTGACCAGCACATGGCCGTGATTGACGAACTGGCGCGCGGCGAACACCGTCGGCACGAACTTCGCGCGGTAGACGATGGCGTCGAGCCGGCTCTCGAGCAGACCGATCAGATGCTCCGAGGTGTCGCCGGTGCGGCGGATCGCCTCGTAATAGATATTCTTGAACTGCTTTTCGGAGATGTTGCCGTAGTAGCCCTTGAGCTTCTGCTTGGCGCGGAGCTGGACGCCGAAGTCCGAGAGCTTGCCCTTCCGGCGCTGGCCGTGCTGGCCGGGGCCATATTCGCGGCGGTTGACGGGGCTCTTCGGACGGCCCCAGATGTTCTGTCCGTTACGGCGATCGATCTTGTACTTCGCCGAGGCGCGCTTGGTCATTCGCTGTTCCCTATCGTCGTTTCAGGGGTGAGCGCCCTCCTCTGCCGCCCGTTTCCGGGCCGCCGACAGGGATCGGAAGGCACGCACCTTCGTTTCCCGCGGGTCGCATGAAAAAACCGTCCGGTCCCGTCGGGAACCGGCGCGGCGAGGGGTAGATAGGCTCCCCGGCGGTTTCTGTCAAATCCGGCAAGCCGCGCGGGTCGGCCGCGCCCAGCCGAGCGGCCATCAGCCCTGCATGACCCGCATCAGGCCGAGCGCCACAAGGAGCATGCCCGCGACCGCATCCGACGCGCGCCTGACCCGATCAAAAACCACGGGATTCTGCGCCATCGCCATTGCCCGGTCTCGGGCGAGGGCCGTCGCCACGGCGACGGCGGCGAGCGTCAGCGTGATCCCGATCAGCATGGATACCGCGAAGGCCAGCCCGGCTTCCGGCACGCCGCGGGAGATGGCGTACATCATGGCGAACAAGGTGAGAGGACACGGCACCAGCCCCGCCGCCATACCGACGGCCATGCCCTCGCCGTGGACATGCGGCGCGCTCCGGACGGCGCGAACCACCAGCCAGACGCCGACCAGGGCAACAAGACCGCCGCTGATGCTCGCGATCAGCTCGGACTGTCCTGCCCCGACCAGCGTGCGCGACAGCAGCGACGTGCCGACCAGGGCAAGGAGGACCGCCGAAGCGACGTGCGTTGCGGACAGTGTGAAGGCGGCGATCAGGCTGCGCGCCACGCCGGCCCGCGAGCCGGCGACGTAGGAGGCGAGGACCATCTTGCCGTGGCCCGGCGTGAAAGCATGCACGGCGCCAAGGGCGATGCCGAGCGGGAGGATGCCGAAAAGCAGGGCGACGTTGCGGGTCGCCTCGAAGGCGGTCAGCTCGTCTGAGACGGCGCCGTTGATCCACCTCTGAAGATCGACCAGGAACGCCATTGCCCAACCCTAGTGGACATGCCGGTGGTGCAGGTCGGGGAAATGCGGATGCCTGTGGACCAGTCGCGCGTGGCGGTGGGGGTGACTGTGAGGCTCCCCGGGAGGTTCGTCGGGCGCATGGGCGTGCTGGTGATGCTCATCGTGGACATGCCGATGTTCGTGCTCCATCTCCTCATGGGCATGTTCATGATCATGCGTCTCCGTGAGGTGCAGGTAGACGCCGAGCGCCATCAGCACCGCCGCCAGCGCGAGTTGGACCGACGCCGGATCGCCGAGCAGAAAGACCGCGATGAGCGCACCGATGAACGGCGCGGTCGAGAAGTATGCGCCCGTCCGCGCCGCTCCGAGGTGACGCAGGCTGACGACGAAGAGGACGAGGCTGACGCCGTAGCCCAGGAAACCCACGAGGCCGGCGACGGCGATCGCCGTGCCCGCGGGCAAGCTGTCCCCATGGGCCAGCGCCAGACCCGTGTTGAAAGCCCCGGCGACCAGCCCCTTGATCATCGCGATCTGGATCGGATCGGCTGACGAAAGCTTGCGGGTCAGGTTGTTGTCGATGCCCCACGCGACGCACGCGGCGACGATGGCGAGCGCACCGAAACCGAGCGCCCCGGCCTCGCCCTGCCAGGATAGCACCAGGGCGCCGGCGAGGATCGCCAGGGCGCCGAGGAGCAGACGCCGATCGACGGACT
>JALHRF010000018.1 GCA_022841545.1 Bauldia sp.
TGCCGCTCGGCGAGATCCTGTTCTTCCGCGGGCTGTTCGCCACCGCTCTCCTGGTGCCGATCGTCATCGCCGCCGACGTGGTCAAGTACGTCCCCCTGCTCTGGAACGCGTCGCTGTTCTGGCGGACCGTATCCGAGGTTTTCGCCGCCATCCTCTTCATCCTCGCGCTCTTCAACATTCCGATCGCCAACATCAACGCCATTCTCCAGGTCGTCCCGCTCATGGTGACCGCCTGCGCCGCGCTCTTCCTCGGCGAACAGGTGGGCTGGCGGCGCTGGGCGGCGATCATGGTGGGTTTCATCGGCGTCATGGTGGTGATCCGCCCCGGCCTCGAGGGCTTCGACGTCTGGAGCCTCGTGGCGCTCGGGTCGATGCTCTTCATCACCGTTCGGGACCTCACGACCCGCACCATGCCGCGCGGCATCCCGGCCCTCCTCGTTGCGCTGGTGACTGCCGTCTCGGTCGCGCTGACCGGCCCGGTCTACAGCCTGGTCGCGGACGAAACCTGGGTGGCGCCGAGCGGACATTCTCTCCTCCTCGTCGGCGGGGCTGCGGTCTTCCTGATCGGCGGCTATCTGCTCGCGGTCGACTTCATGCGCCATGGCGACATCGCCGTCGTCGCCCCCTTCCGCTACATCGTCATCCTCTGGGCGATCATCGTCGGCTACCTGGTTTGGGGGGAGGTTCCCGACGAGGCGATGATCGTCGGCACGGCTCTGATCATCGCGTCCGGGATCTACACGATCCAGCGCGAGCGACGGATCGCCAGGATCGTCGCCGAAAGCGACATCGACCGATGATCCCCGCCCCCCTCTGGTCGGCCTCGCCGCGGCTCCTGATCGTTCTCCTCATCGTCGTCTCGTCGCTCAACCCGATCGCGATCAACATGTTCGTGCCGGCCATGCCGAACATCATGCGCGGCCTCGACACCGACCAGGCGACGATCCAGCTGGTGCTTTCCGTCTACCTGTTCTCGACGGCGGTCGCGCAGCTCCTGCTCGGGCCGCTGTCCGATCGTCACGGGCGGAGGCCGGTGCTGCTCGCCGGGCTCACGGTCTTCGTCGTGGCCAGCATCATCTGCACCACGGCGCAATCGATCGGCGTGCTGGTGGCCGCACGGGCCGTGCAGGGCTTCGGCGGCTGTGTCGGCATCGTGCTTGGCCGTGCGATCATCCGGGATCGCTACGAGCGCGACCGCGCAGCCGCCATGATCGGATACGTGACGATGGGGTTCGCCATCTCGCCGATGGTGGGCCCGATCATCGGCGGCCTGCTCAACGACTTCCTCGGCTGGCGCAGCATCTTCGGGCTGCTCGCGGCGCTCGGTGTCGTCGTCACGGTCGTTGCGCTCCTGTTCCTGCCGGAAACCCGCGCCGCCGCGACCGACCCGTCGGAGCGGCCTGGCTTCCTCAAGAGCCTTGCCATCCTCGCGCGCCTGCCCGCCTTCTGGGCCTACGCCCTCACCTGCGCCTTCGGCACCGCCGTCTTCTTCTCCTTTCTCGGCGGCACGCCCTTCGTCGCGATCGACATGCTCGGCATGACCGGCACGGAATATGGGCTCTACTTCATCCTGGTACCGGGTGGTTTCATGCTCGGCAACTTCCTCACCGGGCGGTTCAGCCAGCGTTTCGGCATCTTCGCGCTGGTCGTTACCGGCAGCGTGATCTCGCTGCTTGCCGTAATCGGCATGTTCCTGGCCTTCCTTGCCGGCTGGTACCACCCGATCGCCCTCTTCCTGCCGATGTATGCCATCGGCTTCGGCAACGGGCTCACGCTCGCCAATGCGCTCGCCGGGGCAGTCTCGGTGCGCCCGGACCTCGCCGGCGCCGCGTCCGGGTTCGCCGGCGCGATGCAGGTCGGGTCGGGCGGCGTGGCCACTGTCGTGATCGGAGCGCTGCTCAGCGCAACGCACTCGGTCTTTCCGCTGACGATCTGCATGGCCGTCCTCGCACTCCTCGGGGTCTTTGCCGCGATTTCGACCAGGGTCGCGCGCCAGACCTGACGAGCTTGGACTAGCCCCGCCGCCGCACCATCACCGCAAGCGTAAGATCGTCGAAGGGATAGTCGCCGGGGTGCGCGGCGAGCGCCTTCTGCATCAGCGCGTACATGCGGTTCGCTGCATTGTCCGCCCCGCCCCTGGCGAAGCGGAACACGCCCGCACGGAGCGTGCTTTCGCTGAAGGCGCGCGTGAACGCGGTGTAGTCCCTGGCGAACGTCGCCGCGTCTCCGGTCTTGTCGAACGCCACTTGGTAGGGCGAGGCGACCGGCGTGAGCCCGCAATGGATGAGTTCGAGCCGATCGGCCAGCGGCCCCGCAAGCGGCGCAGTCGCCTCGGCGATCGTCCTCGGCACCACCGGAAAGCAATAACCCGCATACACGTCACTCGGGATTTCGCCGTCGTCGACAAGCGTCAGAATGCACACGTTCATCAGCGTCATCAGGCCCGCTGCGCTCACCCGAACGGGATCGACGGCGCCGTCGGAGCCCAGCATCTGGACGAGGAGCACGCCGCCCGGCTGAAGCTCCTCCGCGCGGGCGGCAAGGAAAGACTCCCAGTCGCTCGCCGCCTGCGCGAGGATCTTTGGCAGCTGATCCTGCGGTGCATCCGAACGATAGAGCGTGCGCGGCATGTCGGTGTCGGTCGGCTGCCGCGAGAGCCAATGCGCGGCCGACCCCGACATGCCGAGCGTGATGCTTGCCGGCAGCGTCACCCGCTCGAAGAATCCGTGGGGCGCGAACAGCGCCCGCACGGCCGGAAACACCTTGAGATAGCTCTGTGGACCCGCGAGATTGGCGGCGAGCGTGCCCCAGTCGTTGGTCGGCAGGTCGTTATGGAGCACCGCCATGTCGGTCGCGCCGCGCGCGGCGAGCAGTGTCAGCGCCTCGCCGACGATGGCCATCGAGTTCCGCCCCTCCGAGCAGCCGTAGTCGGCGACCGTCGCCTGGCAGCCTGGCGCGACCATCAAGGCAGCGGCGGCCTGCTCCAGCAGCGAATTGCCGCTCGCCGCGACCTTTGCCTGGAAGGACGAGTTGGCGTCATAGTATCCGCCGCCAACCATTCCCTCGGTTGCACCCGTCATCGCTCTTCCCCTTCGCCGCCCACCCCGATCACTGCTATCGGCCGCCAACGGACAGGCTAAGTTCCAGTGGAAACGGCGTCGGCTCGTAGATGTGGCCGCTTGGGCTTTTCGACCGTGTAGGCTTCGCACTCTTGGAGCAGGCGCGCCATCGCCGGCCGGTCGTTCGCGGCGAGCAGTGGGCAGAGGGTCCCGCTGACGCGATCGAATTCCTCGCGCAAGTCCGGGCTGGACCATCTGGTGCGGCCGGTCCCCAGTTCGGCGCAAGCCGCACGAGCTGCGTCGAGGTCGCCGCGCGCAATGTCCACGCCCACCCGCAGCAGCAGGAACAGGTCGAAGGGCTTGAGCGGGAACTTCTCCCGCGACGAGGCAAAGTCGAAAAAGTCGTCGAGCGTCCGGATCGCGCGCAAAGCAGGCTGCCCTTGTTCCTCGATAGCCTTGATGAGGTCGTCTTGCAGAGTCGGATTGGACCAAAGCCAGCCACCGCTTCCGCGCATCATGCCGCCCCAGCTGATGGGGAACGTCGTTCGGGGCTCGCAGAGGCTCATCACGGCCCATCGCGGCATGAAGCGCGAAGCTTCACCTGTCCGGTCGATGACGACGCCGCGGGGCACAGGCCGAACCGGTTTCAGCATCAGCCACTGACCGACGATGGCGAGGTCATCATGCCTCTCCAGCAGGGGCGAGACAATGCGCTTGACTTGGCGGACTGTCGTCATCGTGTTGGTCTTGTCTCGACAATCATGATGCGTCTGGCCGACGGGAAGCTCTCTCCCACTTTCCGCGCGATTTCTGTGGCCCTCGCGAATCCCAGACCGCGCCTTCCGGTCGTAGACGCAAACCGTGCCTTCGCCGGCGTACGCGAATACGTCGATCCGGACGGAATCTTTCGTGCCGCAGGCCCTCGTAGAGGATATTATTCCTACTGTCGAGGGTTGTCCCGCACCTTCCCGATGATCCGCTCGAAGCTCGCCCGCACCGCGGCCTGTGTGTCCCTCAGATGCCGGTCGAGCGTCGCGAAATCCGGTAGCTCGGCCGCCCGTGCGAGCAGGTCGAGCAGGCCGCCCGGCGCTTCGTCCGGAACGAATAGCCCGTCGACACAGAGCCGGAGAAGCTCGGTCAGCGCCTGGTAGAGCCGAAGCGCGGGAAGGAGCAGTTCGGCCTCACGCGCCGGGAGCAGACCGGCCTTCGCGGCGTTCTGGAGAACGGTCTCCGTCTCGGGCGACAGGATCCCGGGATGGGTCTTGACGTGGACGAGTTGCAGGTACTGCGCGATGAACTCGATGTCGACCAGTCCACCCGGCGCCTGCTTGAGGTCCCACCCCCCCTCCCCGCCTTTCTCGTCGGCGATCATGGCGCGCATCTCGAGCACGTCCGCGCGCACTTTCTTTGCGTCTCGCTTCTGCGATAGCGCCTTGCCGATCACCCAGTCGATCTTGGACAGGATACGCTTGTCGCCGGCAATCGATCGCGACCGCGTCAGCGCCATGTGCTCCCAGGTCCAGGCCTCCTTCGCCTGATACGCGGCGAAGGCATCGATGTGGGTGGCAAGCGGCCCGGACTTGCCGGAGGGCCGAAGCCGGAAGTCGACCTCGTAGAGCGTTCCCTCCGCTGTCGGCGCAGAAAGCGCCGCGAGCAGGCGCTGTGTCAGGCGCGTGAAATACTGTGGACCGGGTAGCGGTCGCTCGCCGTCGGAGGCTGCGGCGCGCTCGTCGAAGTCGTAGAGGAAGATCAGGTCGAGGTCGGACGCGGCCGTCATCTCCCGGCCGCCGAGCTTGCCCATGGCGAGCACGGCGACCTCGCCCCCGCGTATCCTGCCATGCGACTTCTCGAACTCTCGCTTCACTTCGTCGAGGAGCGCCGCGACGATCACTTCGGCAAGGGTGGCGAAGGCCGCGCCCGCGGCCCTTGCGCCGATCGTGCCCGCAAGCACGCGTACCCCAACCAGAAAGGCCTGCTCCTGACCGAAGATGCGGGCGCGGTTCAGCACATCCTCGTAGCCGTCGGCCTGGGCGAAGGAGAGCGCGATGCGTTCGGTGAGGATCGTCCGTTCGGGAACCCGGCCGAAGAAGGCCGGCTCGATCAGGGCGTCGAGGACATGCGGCCGGTGAACCACGGTCTCGGCGAGACGTGGCGCCGTCGCCATCATCGTCGCGAGCAGTCCGAGCAGTCCGGGATTGGAACTCAGCATCGAGAAGAGCTGCACGCCGGCGGGAAGGCGCGCGAGGAAGCGGTCGAAAGCCGCAAAGGCGGCATCGGCACTGCGGGTGGTCGCCAGCGCCTCGATCAGCGCCGGCACGAATTCGGTGAGCCGCTCCCGTGCCGTCGCCGAGCGCATCGCGGGATAGCGTCCGAAGTGCCAACCCCGTACGGCGGCCGTCACCTGTTCAGGCTGTGCGTAGCCCAGCTTCGACAGGGTGAAGAGCGTCTCGGGGTCATCGGAGTCGCCGGTGAAGACCAGGCTCCCCAGCGTCGAGGTCAGCGACGGCGCCGCCTCGAAGAGATCGGCGTAGTGGTCGCGCACCTTGGCGAGCGTCTCCGTCAGGGCGGACGCAAAGGTGGACACGTCGTCATACCCGGCCATCGCGGCCACCACCGCCAGCCCGTCCGCATCCTCCGGCAGCGAGTGGGTCTGCTCGTCGGCGATCATCTGGAGGCAATGCTCGATGCGGCGAAGTTCGGCGTAGGCCGCGGCAAGATCGTCGCGCGTCGCCGCGTCGATCCACTCTCCCCTGGCCAGCGCGTCGAGCGTCTGAAGTGTGCCGCGGTTGCGCAGTTCGGGATTGCGGCCACCGGCGATGAGCTGCTGGGTCTGGACGAAGAACTCGATCTCGCGGATGCCGCCGCGGCCGAGCTTGATGTTATGACCGGCGACCGCGATCTCCTCATGGCCGCGATGATCATGGATCTGGCGCTTGATCGAGTGGATGTCGCTGATCGCCGCGTAGTCGAGATACTTCCGCCAGATATAGGGCACGAGCTCGCGGAGGAACGCGTCGCCGGCGGCGACATCGCCGGCGATCGGGCGGGCCTTGATCAGCGCCGCCCGCTCCCAGTTCTGCCCGAGGCTTTCGTAGTACTGGAGCGCCGCGTCGGTCGAGATCGCGATATTGGTGGCGCCCGGGTCGGGGCGGAGCCGGAGGTCGGTGCGGAAGACGTAGCCATCCTCGGTGTGCTCGTTGAGGATCTGGACCAGCTTCTTCGTGAGGCGGACGAAGAGCACCGACGGCTCCTTGTCCTCGGGCAGCTTCGCCACCTCCGGGTCGAACAGGACGATAAGGTCGATGTCGCTCGAATAGTTGAGCTCACCCGCGCCGAGCTTGCCCATGCCGAGGATGATCCACCCCGAACCGCGCGCCGGATCCGTCCTTTCAGGCAGGGCGATATGCCCGGCCTCTTCGGCCTCCTTGAGGACGAAGCGCGCCGCCGCCCCGACAGCGGCATCGGCGAAGGCTGTCAGCGCCGATGTCACCTCGACGACGTCCCATATTCCTCCGAGATCCGCGAGCGCGACGAGCAGCGCCAGTTCCTGCCGCCCGCGCCGGAGGGCGCGCATCAGCTCGGGCTGATCCTCCGCCTTCCACGCTGCCGAGGCTTCGCCGACGATGCGGCCGAGGCTGGCCTTGGGATCGGCGTCGAGCAGCGCGGCGAGCCTGGCCGGGTCGTCGATCATCAAACCGCGCAGGAACGGCGAATACGCCATCACCGATCCGAGGAAGGCCGCGAGCTGTTTCTTGCGCTTGAGGCCGGAGAGCGCCTTGACGCCATCCCGCTTCGCAGCCGCAAGCAGTTCGTCCAGGCGAAGTTCGGTGGCCGGAGATGTCCGGGATCGCGGCTTGATGTCCGCCCACGGGCCAGCGGATGCTCCCTTGGCGGGCCGCTTCACCGAAGAACGGTCGGATCGTGTTGTCGTGCCCATGATCCGGTCAGACCCAGCAACCCTGCCTCGGAGAGGCGGCGTCCGACCTCCTTGCCATAATCGTTCACGCGGCGTCGCGGATTCGCAGCCGCGTGCTCGCATGCGCAATCGACTCGATGCGTCGGTCATGATTGCGGGCCTCAATGCCGTCGGCCTCGTCGAGCACCCCTTCGTCAATGAGGTCCTGGACGATTGGAGGCAGCAAATCGATCAGCGCTTCGAGCGTGTCGGCCTCGGCATTCAAGCCCGGTACATCGCTCGATTCGACATGCCAGACGCCGGCCTCTTCATCCCGCGCTGCCTTCACGACAATGAGCTGACCGGACATCGTCTTCCCCGCGCAGTTCGCACACCGCCTAGCCTCGGTCGTTGATATAGGACGGGTCGCCGTACATCAACGCACGAAGGCTCCGCTCCCTGCCGGCCTTTGGGATCCAACCCCTGTGCCGGCAATGCCCACCCCGGCAGAACGGCCGTTGCCCAGTCAACGCCGACACCAGCGAGACGGGCCTGTGACAGACGATCGGTCAGCGGATGCTGGACGTCTGTCTGCTATCTGCTTGCATATCCCGGTGATCAGATCCATCAGGAGCAAGCCGCTCGCCGACTTGTGGGCCAATGGAACCACGGCGAAGATCGATCGCCGCCTGCACGGTCGCATCCTGTTGATATTGGATCGCCTGGATGCGTCCGCAGTTCCGGAGCAGATGAATTTGCCCGGCTTCGACTTCCACGCGCTCCGGGGTTTCGATCCGACGCGCGACACGGTGCACGTCAATGGCCCGTGGTGCATCACATTCGAGTTCGAGGGTGAGGATGCCTGTCGCATCGACCTCGAGCAGTATCACTAGGGATGACCGGATGACCGAGTACCGAGCCAAACGCAATCCGGACCGCTGCCCCGCGCATCCGGGCGAACTCCTCCGCGAGGTGGTGATTCCCGCTACGGGCCGCGGCCGGACGGAGATCGCAACGCTTCTCGGAGTCTCGCGGCAGCACCTTCACGACATTCTTTCCGAAAGGAAGCCGGTGTCGCCGGCCATGGCCGCCCGACTAGGCAAGCTGTTCGGCGACGGCGCCGGACCCTGGGTCCGCATGCAGGCCGCCCATGACGCGTGGCACGCCGAGCGGGACACCGACACGAGCGCGATCCAGACGATCAAGGCGGCGTAACGATCGGCAGCCGCATCGTCACCACGAGCCCGGGGTCATTGTCGTCGAGTTCGATCTTGCCGTTGTGGAAGGCGACCACGGCGTTGACCAGGCTCAGGCCCAGGCCGCTGCCCGCTGTCGACCGGCTCTTCTCCAGCCGCACGAAGCGCTGGAGGACGCGCGCGCGGTCGGCTTCGGGAACGCCGACGCCGTTGTCGGCGACACGAAGGACCAGCTCGTTCCCCTCCCGCGCCGTCGACAGGACAATGCGAAGCGGCCGCTCCGCGCCGTCCGGCAGCGCGTGCTTGATGGCGTTGTCGAGGAGATTGGCGAGCGCCTGGCCGAGCAGCTCGCGGTTGGCTTGGAGGGTGATCGGCTCCGGCGTGACGGCCTCGAGCTCCGCGCCCTTCTCTTCCGCGACCGGCTCGTAGAGCTCCACCACATCGCGGACGACTCCGCCGGCATCGACCGCGCTTAGCGCCCCATCCGGCGGTCCGGCCTCGATGCGGGCGATCATGAGGAGCGCGTTGAAGGTCTGGATCAGCCGGTCCGATTCCTCGATGGTCGCTGCCAGCGCGGCGCGGTAGGCCTCGTCGCTCGGCGGCCCGGCAAGCGCCGCCTCGACCCGGTTCCTGAGCCGCGTCAGCGGCGTCTTGAGATCGTGCGCGATGTTGTCAGAGACGTCGCGGAGTTGGAGCAGGAGATGCTCGATGCGCTCGAGCATGGCGTTGAGGCTGTTGGCGAGGCGGTCGAACTCATCGCCGGTGCCGGTCACCTCGAGCCGCCGCGACAGGTCGCCGGCCATGATGCCGCGGCTGGTCACCGCCACCGAATCGATCCGCTTGAGGACACGACGGCTGACGAAGAACCAGCTCACCAGCGCGAGGCCGATGAGAAGCGCGACGGCCCAGATCAGCGCCCGGCCGATGATCGCGCGGAACTCCTCGCGCTCTCCGATGTCGCGCCCGACCAGCATCCAGAACCCGCCCGGCAGCCGGAGCACCTGGACCATGGCGAAGTGGCGGGGACCCTCCCCGAGGTTCCGCTCGTAGGGGACCGTGACCATGCCCATGCCCGACCGCTCGAAAAGGTCGGCCGGCACCTGACTGATGTTGCCGGTGAGGATGCGGCCGTTCACGTCGGTGATGAGATAGAGGCTCGCGCCCGGCGTATGGCTGCGCTGTTCGATGATCTGGAAGATCGCGGCGAGGCCACCGCTCCGTCCCTGCTCGGCGAGGCCCCTGATCTCGGCCTCGATGGTGTCCTTGAGCTGCGCTTCGAGGAGCGCATTGGTGTTCCACGACAGGTAGAGCACGAAGGCGACGGCGAAGATCGAGAAGACCGCGAAATAGATGACGGAGAGCTTGAATGCCGTCGTGCGGACGACCTTACCGAGCGCTGTCACGGATCATGTATCCGGCGCCCCGCACCGTGTGGAGGAGCGGCTCGCCGAAACCCTTGTCGATCTTGCCGCGGAGCCGCGAGATGTGGACGTCGATCACGTTGGTCTGGGGGTCGAAGTGATAGTCCCAGACGTTTTCGAGCAGCATCGTCCGGGTCACCACCTGGCCCGCATGCTTCATCAGGTACTCGAGGAGTCGGAATTCCCGCGGCTGGAGCGGTATGGCTTGGCTTGCCCGGGTCACGGTATGCGCCAGCCGGTCGAGTTCGAGGTCACCCACGGTGTAGACCGTATCGGCCGCGCCCGGACGGCGGCGGCGGCCGAGCGCCTCGACCCGGGCGAGCAATTCTGTAAAGGCGTAGGGCTTGGCGAGATAGTCGTCCCCGCCGGCGCGAAGCCCGGTCACCCGGTCATCCACCTGCCCGAGCGCGGAAAGCACCAGCACCGGCGTGTGGTCGCCACTCTTGCGGAGGTCCTCGATGACCGACAGGCCGTCCCGTTTGGGCAGCATCCGGTCGGCGACGATCACGTCGTAGCCGCCCTCCGCCGCCATCGCGGCGCCGCTTTCGCCGTCGGCCCCATGTTCGGTGACGTGGCCGGCCTCCCTGAGCGCCTTGCCCAGATAGGCAGCGGTTTCGTTGTCGTCCTCGATGATCAGGATGCGCATTTCTGGCGTGCCACGGATTTCGGATCGTGTGAGCATTGCCAGATCACATTGCCGGAATAAAGAGCGGCAGGCCGGAGACCGGCCTGCCGCCCACGGAATCGGAAGAGTCTCGGGGCGACGATCGAGCTGCTTCCGCTCCGGTTACAAGGGTCAGGCCCGGGCGAAGGACAGCGCGACGAAGCGCGTCTGCTCGCCGGTCTTGACCCTGAGGAGCACGGCCTTCATGCCGCCCTCCTTCGCGTTCTCGACCATCTTCTCGACATCGGCGGGCGACGTAACCGCGTCGTCGCCGACCGAGAGGATCACGTCACCGGGCTGGAGGCCGCGCTCGGCGGCCTGGCCGTTCGGATCGACGTCGGTGACCATGACACCCGCCTCGTCCTCGGACGGGGCAACCGCCAGGCCGAAGTCGTGAAGCGCCGAAGGCTGCGCCTCAGGCTGCTCGGACTGGTCGACGGCGGCCATTTCCTGAACGCCGGGGAGCGTGCCGAGCGTGACCTCGGTGTCATGCTTGGCTCCATCGCGCCAGTAGGTGACCTTCACCGTGGTCCCGGGATCGATGTCCGCGATCATGGCGGAAAGGTCGCGGGGGCCTTCGATCTCCTTGTCATCGACGGCAAGGATGGTGTCACCCGACTTGAGGCCGGCCGCCGCAGCCGGACTGTCGGGCTGCGCCTCGGCCACCAGCGAGCCCTTGGCGACATCGAGGTTCAAACCCTCGGCGATCTCCGGAGTCACGCCCTGGATCTGGACGCCGAGCCAGCCGCGAACGACCATGCCGTCATCCTGGAGGTCGGCGATGATCCGCTCGGCTGCGTTTGCCGGGATCGCGAAGGCGATGCCGACGTTGCCGCCCGAAGGTGAGAAGATGGCGGTGTTGACGCCGATCACCTCGCCGTTGAGGTTGAAAGCCGGGCCACCCGAATTGCCGCGGTTCACCGCCGCGTCGATCTGGATGAAGTCGTCATAGGGACCCGAACCGATATCGCGGCCGCTGGCCGAGATGATGCCTGCGGTCACCGTGCCGCCGAGGCCGAAGGGGTTGCCGACGGCGACGACCCAATCGCCGACGCGCACCTTGTCCGCGGCGAACTTGACGTAGGTGAATTCACGGTCGGGGCTGTTGATCTTGAGGAGCGCGAGATCGGTCCTCTCGTCGACGCCGATGACCTTGGCCTCATACTCGGTACCGTCCTCGAGAATGACGGTCACGCCCTCGCCCTTGCCGACGACGTGATCGTTGGTGACGACATAGCCGTCCTCGGAAATGATGAAGCCGGAACCCAGGCTGGTCGAGAACGGGCTCTGCCAGCGCGGCTGGCGGTTGCCGTCGCCCCTGCCCTGGCCGTCGCGGAACTGCCGGAAGAAGCGCTCCATCTGGCCGTCGCCGCCGCCGAACTGCTCGAACTGGTCGAACGGCGACTCCATGGACGCGGTGTTCTCAGCGACCTTCGACTTGACACGGACGCTGACCACCGCCGGGCGGACCTTCTCCACCACGTCGGCGAAGCTTACCGGCTGGACGCCCTCGACGCGGACCGCGTCGGCAAGGGCCGGCGACTTCGGCAGGAGGATTGCCTCGCCGGCGATGACGCCACCGACCATCAGCGCGGCCGCAGTGCCGAGCAATGCGCGCTTCCTGAGGGAGCGCGACTTGGGTTCCTGAGAAGAAGGAATTTCGTTTGTCATATGCTAGTCTCCAGGCCTTTCTTGGACGCTGAAAACCCCCACAGCGCCGTTCGCCTGCGAATATGGGTGGCCCAACCTTACCGGCCACTGTCAGCGGGATTAAACTTCCGTAATGAAGGGAGCTCAGGAGCGCTTATTCGCAAGAATGTGAGCGCTGAGCCGCCGACGGCGTCTCAATCCTTGCGCGTCGATGGGCGCTGGATTTGCCAATCATTTCAGGGGAGAAAATTCGGACAACCTCGCCTTCGCGAGTCGCAATGAGGCTTCGCTCGCCGCAAATTCGGCGTCCGCCTCGTCGTACGCAGCCCGGAACTCAGGGGCGTTCATCCAGCGTGCTTTGAGGTCCGCGATCTTTGTCTTGCGGGTACCGCTACTTTTCGGACAGGATCCTCGCGAGCGCAGCGTTCTCATCTTGACTGAGGCTCTGGGCCGTAGCGACAGTGGCTTTCCGCCTCCGCATCACCCGGAATGCCGCCACCCCGCCCAGCGCGAGCAGCAGCACCGGCGCGGCCCAGAGCAGCGCCGTCTGCGCATTGAATCGCGGCTTGAGCAGGATGAAGTCGCCGTAGCGGGCGACGAGGAAGTCCATGACCTCCTCATCCGAGTCGCCCGCCTCGATGCGCTCACGCAGGAGCACCCGGAGGTCATGGGCCAGCGGCGCGTCGGAGTCGTCGATCGACTGGTTCTGGCAGACCATGCAGCGGAGTTCGACCGAGAGCGTCCGCGCCCGGGCTTCGAGTGCCGGGTCGTCCAGCTTCTCGTCCGGCGTGACGGCGTGCGCCCCGCCGCTCGTCGCGATCGCCACCGCCAGCCCAAGGAGAAGCCGCCGCATCGCCCTACTCCGCCGGAACCGCCGCCATCTTCCGTGCCGGCTTTGGCGCGCCGACCCGCAGACGACGGTCGCTGAGGGACAGGATTCCCCCGAGCGCCATCACCACCGACCCCAGCCAGATGAAAGTGACGAGCGGCTTCCAGTAGACGCGCACCACCACGGCTTTCTCGGGCGATATGTCCCCGAGCGACAGGTAGAGCTGGGAGGTTCCGAAGGTCGCGATCGCCGCCTCCGTCGTCTCCATCTGGCGCACGGCGAACGCGCGCTTGGTCGGCTCCATCACGGCGACGACGCTGCCCGCCTCCCGCACCGAGAACCGGACGACGGTCTCGCCGTAGTTTGGTCCATCGCGAAGGAAGACATCGTCCAGCACGATCGTCCGGCCGCCGGCAATGACCTCGTCCCCCGGCCGCATGGTCAGGATGTCCTCGGTGGCAAAATTGCTGGCGACGACGATGCCGAGCACGGTCATCCCGACGCCGGCATGGGCGAGCGTCGTACCGAAGGCGGACCGCGGCAGGCCGCGAAGCCGCCGGAACGACTCGGCCGGGGGCGCTGCAAAGAGCTTGATGCGCCAGGCGATCTCGGAAATCGCCCCGGCGATCAGCCACACCCCGACCGCGACGCCGAACAACGCGAGCAGGTTCTCCGCGCCCGCCAGCCAGGCCGCGGCCATCGCGGCAAGGATGGCCAGGCCGAAAGCGAAGACCAGGCGTTCTGAGGCAGCGCGAAGGTCGCCCCGCTTCCAGGCGAGCATCGGCCCGAACGGCACGATCAGGAGGAGCGGCGTGATCAGCGGGATGAAGATCAGGTTGAAGAACGGCGCGCCGACCGAGATGCGTTCGCCGGTCAGCGACTCGAGTACGAGCGGATAGAGCGTGCCGACGAGAACCGCTCCCGCCGCTGCGGTCAGGAACAGATTGTTGAGGATGAGCGCGCCCTCGCGGCTGATCGGGGCGAAGATGCCCCCGGGCGCGAGGCTCCCCGCCCGGAAGGCGAAGAGCGCGAGCGCGCCGCCGATGAAGATGACGAGGATGGCCAGAATGAAGACGCCGCGGGTCGGGTCGGCGGCAAACGTGTGCACCGACGTGAGCACGCCGGAGCGCACCAGGAACGTGCCGAGGAGGGAGAGCGAGAAGGCGAGGATGGCGAGGAGCACGGTCCAGATGCGGAGCGCGTTCCGCTTCTCCATCACGATCGCCGAGTGGAGGAGCGCCGTCACCGCCAGCCACGGCAGGAAGGAGGCGTTCTCGACCGGGTCCCAGAACCAGAAGCCGCCCCAGCCGAGCTCGTAATAGGCCCAGTACGAGCCCATCGCGATGCCGAGGGTGAGGAACATCCACGCCGCGAGCGTCCATGGCCGCACCCAGCGCGCCCATGCGGCATCGATCCGGCCGTCGATCAGCGCCGCCACCGCAAAGGCGAACGAGATCGAGCAGCCGACATAGCCGAGATAAAGGAGCGGCGGGTGGATCGCGAGCCCGATGTCCTGGAGCACCGGGTTTAGGTCGTTGCCCTCGATCGGCGCCGGCACGAGCCGGAGGAACGGGTTCGACGTGAACAGGATGAAGAGCAGGAAGGCCGCTGCGATCCAGGCTTGGACCGACAGCACCAGCGCCTTCAGCCGGTCCGGCAGGTTGCCGCCGAAGGCCGCCACCATCGCGCCGAACAGCGCGAGGATCAGGACCCAGAGGAGCATCGAGCCCTCGTGGTTCCCCCAGACGCCGGTGACCTTGTAGAGGAGCGGCTTGGCCGAATGGGAGTTCTCGGCGACGTTCATCACCGAGAAGTCGGAGAGCACGTAGGCGTTGATCAGCAGGGCGAAGGAGATGCCGATGAGCAGGAACTGCGTCACCGCCGCCGGGCCGGCCACCGCCATCAGCCGCGGGTCGCCGCGCATTGCCCCGGCAAACGGGATCGTCGACTGCGCCAGCGCCAGCACCAACGCGAGGATCAGGGCGAAATGGCCGAGTTCGGCGGTCACGTGAAACGACCGTCGATTGCGGGAAGAGACAACCCTCGTATCGAGTTCTGTACCCAGCCCAAACGTAACCGGACTCCATCGAGCTCGATCGGTCGAGAAAGTGCTCCGGGCTGGTCGACCGAAGCCTTCAAGGCGTCCGCGAAGACTTGAAAGTCTGCGAACCCTGCACAGACCGCAGCGGGGCTGAACGACTGGACGACCAACGCGGCGTCTTGTGCACCAGCCTCCTTAGCCTCGATAACAGTTGCAACGGTTCGATGAAGCAATTGATATCGGAGCGAGCCGATAGCATGTGCCTCCAGCCCAAGCCGACGAGCTAGTCCAACGAGCCGACTTCGCTTGGAAGGAGTGCCATCTGCGACCCACTCACCAACCAATTGCCCAAACGACTCATCGACCTTCGCTTCGACGCCAAGGATAGCGGGACCATTCGGCGCATCCAGATAGGCGAGCACGTCGGTCTGGCTTGGGCGCCCAAATTCATCCAGCTTGGTCTGCTTCTCGAAGATCGCCCTTGTAAGAACCGCGCCGCGGAATGCCGAATCGGACTCGATCACCACCCGAACAGCGGGTGGCACTCCATTGGCGTCAAACCAACTGTGGACAGCTTCGTAGGCCGATCGGCCTTCCCGCCAATGACTCGCTCTCCCGAGAAACGGGATGATATCTTCTGGTCGAGAAAGTGGTGCCGTGTCGCGGCAATAGAAGATCCCAGTCATCGGCATCCCTCGCTACTGCGTCGCGGGCGCGGGCCCATCGCCTTCCCAGACGCCCTGCGCCTTCAGCGCGTCGACCACCTCCCTCGGCATGTAGTTCTCGTCGTGCTTGGCGAGCACCGAGTCGGCGCTGAACAAGCCATCGGCGCCGACCAGCCCGTCCGTCACCACGCCCTGCCCTTCGCGGAACAGGTCCGGCAGGATGCCTTTGTAGGCAACCGTCACCGTCGCTCCGCCGTCGGTCACGTCGAACGTGACGCGGCCGTCCTCGTGCTTGACGACGCTGCCCTCCGCCACCAGTCCGCCGAGTCGCAAGCGGGTGCCGGGCGGCGACGGATTGGCGGCGAAGTCGCTTGGCGAGTTGAAGAAGACGATCCGGTCGGTCATCGCGTAGAGCACGAGGGCCGCCGCGACTGCGAGCACCACGCCGGCGACGCCGATCAGCGTCAGGCGCCGCTGCTTCCGCGTCATTCCCTTGCGGCCACCACCCGTCATCGTCACGGTCATCGGATCAGTCCTGTTGCCCGCGCCTCGCTCTCGACCAGCGCCAGTTTGTCGGTGGCGCCGGCGAGCGCGGAGCGCGCCTCGTCGAGCGCGGCCCGTGCGTCGTCCGGCCGGCCCAGCACCATATAGGACCGCACCAGCCGCGCCCAACCCTCTGCGTCACCGGGCTCGGACTCGAGCCGCTCGGCGAGCTGCGCCACCATGCCCTCGATCATCCCCGCCCGATCCGTGTCCGACATCGCTCCGGCGGCCTCGACATCCGCCGCGGTCGGGCCCGGAAGTCCCCCCGGCCCGTCGGCTTCCAGTTCGGCGAGCACCTGATTCATGCCGCCGACCCAGCCGGCGCCCGGCGGGGCCTCGGCGATCAGCCCACGGATCGCGGCGGCGGCCTGGTCCGTGCGGCCCGCCTGCCCGTCGGCAAGTGCGAGATAGAACCGCGCCCGGATGTCCTTCGGATCGTCCCCGACGGCGCGTTCGAACGCGGCCCGCGCCTCGGCGACAACGGCGCCCTGGTTGGCGCGGACGAGAGCCTCGCCGAGATCGCCCTCCGTCGTCGCATTGCTGCCGACAAGCCGGACGATATTGCCGAAGGCCATGGCTGCGTCCTCGTTCTGGCCCAGCCGCACATAGACCGGGGCCAGCACCTGCCAGCCGCGGGCGTCGTCGGGGTTGGTCGCAAGGTGCGCCTCGACCCGCGCCAGCAGGACCGCCATGTCCTGCTGGTCCGCGGGGGCGGAGAGGCGCGCGGCAAGCGGCGCGTCGGGATGGTCTGGCGAGCCGAGCGAGACGTAAAGGCCGAGTGCCAGGACCGGGATGCCGATTACCGCGACCGCGGCGGCCACCCGTCGTGGCGCTTCGCTCCCGCCGAGGATGCCAGCGGCCTGCCGCGCGGAGTCCGCCCGAATCAGGCGCCGGGCGATCTCGGTTCGCGCGGCCTCGGCCTCGGCCGGTGGGATCACCCCGCGCTCGAGGTCGCGTTCCACTTCCTCGAGCTGGTCGCGATAGACCGAGACTTCCTGATCGGCCATGCGCCGCGCTTCGGCGCGGCCGCGATAGAGCGGCACGAGCACCGTCAGGGAAACGGCGGCAGCCAGCACCGCCATGGCGATCCAGAGCGTCATGGCCGCACATTACACCGGCAAAGGGGCAGCGCCGACTTGTCCTGGATCAAAGGCCCGTGTCCTCGGCCTTCGGTCAGATCACGGTCTGCCAGGATCCGCTTGCCTGGCGGCAGGCCGTGGCGCGGCCGCTCAGCGCCGGACCGCCATCGATGCTGACCATGTGCGTGTAGTCGCGGCAACTCGCGGCGTTGACCTGGTACGGGGCGCCGGGCGTCACTTCGCCGCGGCTTCCGCCTTCCTTCCACATCACCGGGACTCCGGTACGGCCGAATTCGAGCGCGCGGAACTCCGCTTCTCCCGCCTTCTTCTGGGCCGAGGTGCTAAGTCCCTGCCCGGCGAAGCTGGCGATGGGCGTATTGGCGGGCTCGCCGGCCTCCACGAGACCGAGGGCTGGAGTGGACGTACCTGACGTGTTGCAGCCGGCAAGCACGAAGCCAACCAACCCCAACGCGGCAAAGGCCACGATCCGACTCATCCGGTCCCCTCCGGGAATATTGGAATGCCGAGCATCAACTTGCGAACCATACCATAATCAGAATGGCGGAAATGAGGATTTCTTATCACGTTCCGCTCACGCCGCCGGCAGGTCGACCTCGGCCCGCAAACCGCCCGCCGGCGACCGGTCGAGCCGGAAACGCCCGCCGTACAACCCGACCAGTTCGGTGACGATCGAGAGCCCCAAACCCGACCCCGGCTTGGTCTCGTCGAGCCGTCGTCCCCGGCGGGTCGCCTCGGCGCGCTCGGCCTCGGTCAAGCCGCTCCCGTCGTCGTCGATGGCAAGGGTCAGGGTGCCCGGTGTAAGCTCGTCCGCCGGCCGCACGTAGGCGACCGTCACCGCCACCTCGGACTTGGCCCATTTGCAGGCATTGTCGACGAGATTGCCGACGATCTCCTCGAGGTCCTGCTTTTCCCCGCGAAACAGCGCGTCCGCAGCCACTTCGGCGCCGATATCGATGCCGCGGTCCTCGTGGATTCGGGCCATCGCCCGGACGATGCTGTCGACCACCGGCTCGACCTCCGTCACCGCGCCGATCACCGTCGACCGGGCAGCGATTCGTGCCCGTTCGAGATAGTGGTTCACCTGCGTTCGCATCAGTTCGGCCTGCTCCGCCACCTTGTCGGCGAGCGGCCCGCTGGCGGCCCGCGCCTCGTTGGTGATGACGCTGAGCGGCGTCTTCAACGCATGCGCAAGGTTGCCGACCTGGGTGCGCGCCCGTTCGATGATCTGCTGGTTCGATTCGAGCAGCGCGTTCAATTCCCTGGCGAGCGGCTGGATTTCGGCCGGGAACGGCCCCTCGACCCTCGTCTCCTTGCCGCTCCGGAGCGCCGCCAGCCCGCGGCGAACATTGTCGAGCGGTCGAAGGCCCCAGCGGATCTGGGCGGTGGTGGCGATCACCAGCCCGATGCCGAGGGCGGCCAGGGTCAGCGCCACGCTCCACCGGAACGCGGCGATCTGGTCGCCCACCTCGCCGGCGTCGCCGGCGACCAGCACCTCATAGCGGTGGTCGGGATCGAAATCGACGGTCCGCGCCAGCACTCGCAGCGACTGGTCGTCGGGGCCGACCAGCGCCCCCGACGTCATGCCGTCGAGGTCACCGGTACGGGTTGCGCCGGCAATGTCCAGCGTGTCCGTGAAAAGTGAGCCCGAGGCGAGCACCACCGGGCCGCCATCCGGCTCGCGAACCTGCCAGTACCATCCCGAATAGGTGAGCTCGAATCGCGGCTCGCCCAGATTGCCGGGATCGGCGGAAGCCGGAGGGGATTGCCGGGCGAGGCTGCCCACCAGCGTCCGCAGGTAGACGCTGAGCCGTTCGTCGAAGCCGCGCTCGACCGTGCGGGTGTAGAGCGAAGCGAGGACCACACCGGCAGCAAGGAGCGCCACCGCGCTCCACAGCGATGCGGCCGCGATGAGGCGGAACGCGAGCGAGTTACGCCGCATTCTGCGGTGCCACGATCCGGTAGCCGAGCCCGCGCACGGTCTCGATGAGATCGGGTGACACCTTCTTCCTCAATCTGCCGACAAAGACCTCGATGGTGTTGGAGTCCCGATCGAAATCCTGGTCGTAGAGGTGCTCGATCAACTCGGTCCGCGACACCACGCGCTCGCGGTGGTGCATGAGGTACTCGAGCACCTTGTATTCGTGCGAGGTGAGCTTGACCGGGTTGCCGTTGACCGTCACGCGTCCCGAGCGGCTGTCGAGCCGCACGGGGCCGATCTCGATCTCGTTCGAGGCATGGCCGGCAGCCCGGCGGACGAGAGCCCGCACCCGCGCCAGCACCTCCTCGATGTGAAAGGGCTTGGCGACATAGTCGTCGGCGCCGGCGTCGATCCCCTGGACCTTGTCGCTCCAGCGGTCGCGCGCCGTGAGGATGAGCACCGGCATCTTGCGCCCGTCCCGGCGCCATTTCTCCAGCACCGAGATGCCGTCCATGTGCGGCAGGCCGATGTCGAGGACCACGGCGTCATAGGGCTCGGTGTCGCCGAGGAAGTGGCCCTCCTCGCCGTCGGCCGCGGTATCCACCGTGTACCCCGCCTCCTTGAGGGCGGCGACGAGCTGCCGGTTGAGATCGGCGTCGTCCTCGACGACCAGAACCCGCATGAGCAGCCCCTCCCCTTCCCGTCAGTAGCCGGCGATGCTGCCGCTCGCGGCGTCGACGGTCAGCGTCTCCACCGAACCGTCGGGCCGAAGCACCTTGACCATATAGACCAGCCGGCCGCCACTGTTGCAGAGCTGCGGGGTCGGCAGTATCTCGCCGCCGGTTGCCCTCTGAATCTGCTTCACCATCTTCGACAGGGACACCGCCTGGCCGTTCTGGACCGCCGACCGCGCCTCCTTGGAGGAAAGGCAGCCCGCGGCCAGCGCCGCGTCCGGCGCAAGCCCGACTCCCCCCGCGATGGGGAGGGCAACGAGGACGGCGAAGGCGAGTTTCCTGAACATGGCGTCTTCAATACGGGCGGCAGTATGAATGTGCGCTGAATATGGCACGCGGCTTGCCGGCGTCCACCATTCAGGCCCGCTCTCCGGCGAACCAGCCCATTTTCGCTACTTCTTCCCCATCGGCCCGTCGGTCACAGCCCGAAGCACCGCCATCAGCACGCCGATGCCGACCATGACCGGCCCTACCCTGTCTTCGGGCACGATCGTGGTCCAGTCGGTGGCCTGGAGGACACCGATGACCGCGATGGCGAGGGAGGCAAGGAGCGTCTTCCAGCCCTTTGCCGCCCGCCACGTTTCGATGATCCGGTTCATTTGCGGTCTCCTATCGCTTGGTTGAAAAGGCGCGCCAGTTCGCCCCGGTACCGGACGGCGAGAGCCAGGGCCGCCACGGCCAAGGCCGCCAGCCCCGCACCTGCGGCCCAGAAAAACGCGTCGGATGGCGCTGCCACCGCTGCGATGGCGGCCGTCGCCGCCACCCCGGTCGAAGCCGCCACACCGCTGGTCCGCAGAGCCATGTCGCGAGCGAGACTTGCCCTTGTCGCCGGGCCGACAATCCCGTCGGCGACGAGATCGGGATGGCTCTTCTGGTAGGCGACCACCGCCGCCTTGGTCACGGGTCCCCGCACGCCGTCGAGCGCGCCGCGATAGAATCCGAGCGCGGCGAGCTGCTTCTGATAGGCGAGCACAGCCGGATCGACGCGGGCCGCCGGCGCGATGGTGCGGTACGTGCCCTCGAAGATCAGCCGAGCCTCGGCTTCGCGTCGCCGCACGAGTCCGGCGATCTGCCGCCCTCCCGCCCGGGTCCAGTCCATCAGGCCGCTGCGCGCGGCGGCAAGATTGCCGGCGCGATAGGCCTTCGCCCACGACGCTCGAGCGATGGCGCCGGTGTTGAAGTCGAAGGACACCGCACCGTCGAAGACGGTTTGGGCAACGGCCCCGAGAGCGACCTCGGTTCGTCGCTCGTACGCCGGCAGGTCGCGGGCGAGAATGGCGAAGGCCTCGTCCCGCGTGATCGTCATGCCGGCCACCGGCTTGGGTGCACCGGCGGCGGCCGTGTGACCGATGCCGATCGTCCACACGCCGGCAACGTCGCGATAGGCCTTCGTCACCACGCCTTCATGCGCGGCAATGAAGGCGATGCCCCTTGGGCTCGCCTTCATGGGGATGATCCTGATGTCTGGGGGTTCCGGCCTCGGGCAATCTCGGCCGGACGAGCGGTCCCGGCTAAGTGTACTGCCCGCCGGTTGCGGTGGAGCCCGCCGTCGAGCCCGGAAAGTAGCTCGCGCCGCCGCCGGTGACGATGACGCCGTTGAGGTTCGCGATGTAGCGGGGACCGGTGACGGCGAAGGCGCCAAGCGTGAAGGTGGAGCCGACCGATACGAGATATCCGAGGTTCCCGGCCCCGGCGAAGGCGCTGCTGTAGGTCACATTGGCGGTCAGCGTGTAGGTGACGGTGTAGCTGAACAGTTGCCCCAATGCCTCGGCCCGCAGGAACCCGACGCCGCCACCGCTGATCAGGTTGTTCGTCCCCGCCATGATGACGATCCCGCCCCCGGCGACGTAGACCCGGAAGTTGGCGGTCCCCGCGTACTCGTTGTTTCTGAGGGTGAGGTTGATCGGCGAGGCGACGTGCACGTCCTGCAGGCTGCTGGAGGTGAGCTTGAACCCGGCGACGACGAAGGTCGACGCCATCGCCGTGCCGCCGCTGACCGCCCGGTTGCCGGTGACATTGATGTGGACGTTGCCGGGCGTCGTCTCGTCGCCGATGAACTGGACGGTGCCGGAACCGACGACGGTCTTGAGCGTCAGGATGCCCGTATAGGTGCCGGCCCGGACATTGACCGTGACGTTGAAGGTCGAGATGTCGAGGGCGGCGATCGTGTCCATCGCCTTCTGCGGCGTCAGGAACGCGCCGCCGGCAGTGTCGGCCAGCCCGGTGTTGCCCTCCGACCCGTCGGTGCGGACGTAGTAGGTGCGGTTGGCGGTGAGCTGCTCGCGCTGCGGCACGTTGAGGACGCTGCCGAGCCCGACGTCGGCCTTGGCCAGCGCCAGCGCCGTCTTGAAGTCGGCGAACGTCGTCGCCTTGATCAGCTTGCCGGTGGTGCCGTCGAAGAGCGCCGGCACGCTGTCGGTGACGCTCGCCGGGCCGATCACCGCGCCGTCGAGATTGGCCTGGGCGACCGACCAGTGCGCGCCGACTGTCGCCTGGTTGCCCGAGGCCGTGCCGTCGGTGAGGCAGAGAAGGAGGTCGCCGGCCTCGACATTGATGCCGGACCCGCCGCCGATCTTGCCGGCGACGGAAACGCGCCAGGTGTCGCCGCGATCGCCCGCGGGGTAGTTCGGGTTGGCGGCGCAGTCGATGACACCCTTGAACACCATGGCGTCCTGGGCGGCGACGATCTGGTCGACATACTGTTTGGTCGCCGCATGCATCGCCGCCGATGGATCGGACGCCAGCAAGGCTAGCCCGGTGTCCTTGTCGATCCGGATCGCATCGGTCCACGTTGCCCCGTCCGCCGACACCTTGAAGACGAAGTCGGTATCGCCGACGAGCCCGACTTCCGCTCGTCCCGAGAAGCCGCTCTGGAAGAGGAGCGACGCTGTGTCCCCGTCCGCCTCCTTGTCGATCACGAACCGGACGTCGCCGGTGCCGCCCGCCCCGGCCTCCACCCCGGTGAAGAGCACCGCATTGGACCGCACCGCGAGCCGGTTGGTGTCGTCGGCCCCGGTATTGACGCCGAGCCGCGCGACCGCGCCCAGAAAGCTCCCTATACCCACCCACGAATCGTCGTGGCGCACGAGCACGGCGTTGGTCGCCTGGTCGAACGCGATCCAGCCCGGCCGGGCTTCGATCAGCACCCAGGCGCCGTCGATGAACGCCGCGATGTCGCCGTCGTGCCCGGCCCAGGCGCCGGTCGCGCCATCGGCGACCAAGTAGCGGTCGCCCTCCGCCGGACTCCCCGGCGGTGCGGTGAGAGCCGTGTCGATCACGGCGAGCTGCACCACGACGTCGAGCCGGCTGAGCGCATCGTTATGGGTGACATGCTTCTGCGCCTGGGCCGCCGCGAGATACGGCAGCGCGAGATGGGTCGTTTCGGTCATCAGCTTCCGACTCTCTTGAGATGAAGGGGTCAAACGAAATCCCGCGGCCCACGCGACATCCGCTCATGCCCGCGCACAAACGGGCATCCAGTCTCACTCGGCCAACGATCGCCACTGGAACGCGCGATTCCGCTTGCGCGAGAGTGAGCAGCGGGTGGTTGGGACTGCCGATCCGCAGGGAGAATTTGGCGCGTCATCCCGGATCCCCGTCAGAGGCCGAATACCCGCTCGGCCGGGCTCCCCGGGCCGTCGGTCGCACTGACCTGCCGTACACGCACCCCGATCGCACTCGGCGGTGCGCCGAAGTCCGCGGTCTGCTCGGCTGCGGGATAGAGCAACGCCGGCACGACGGTGGCAACGCTTCGCACGACCACGTCCCCGTCGAGGATCTCCACCCGGTAGGCCTCGTTGGCCTCCCCGAGCGGCACCTCGACCGGCTCCCAGGCGTCGCCGGCGATCCGGGTCTGCCGCGCCCAGGCAATGACGACATCGCCGCTGCCGGCATCGCGCCGCGCCGTGAGTCGGACCGGCGGCAGGCACCGCAGCCCACGCCGCGCCGGCGTCAGCCCGATATCGACGAAGAGGTCCGGGTCATAGACCGTGTCCGCCGGACCGCACCGCGCCGTGAGCTCGAGACCCGCTTCCGCCTCGCTGATCGCAAGCGGTGCGACGGCGCTGTTGAGGAGCACGAAGCGGGCGCCGGCGGCATGCCCGGCTTCGGCGACGTCGCCGGTGCCCCCCTGCCCCCGGAGCAGTCCCGCCAGGCGCCAGGTGGTGGCGTCGATCATCGTCGCCTCCCGGAACTGGATCACCTCGAACCCGGTTTCGGCGGTTCCAACGGCAGCAACATTGCCGCCGTTGAGCATCGCGAGCTCGGGCAGGCTGGCGAGCGTTCCGCCATAGAGTCTGACCGTGACGCGGTCTGCCCGGTCGAACCGCCAGAGCGGCCCCGGCCCGAGCGGCTCGGTCAATTCCCCCATGACTGCCGCCTGCTCGATTGCCTGCCGCGGCAGGAACCCCGCCTCGGCGGTACCGAGCGCCACGGCGATGGTTCCCGGCCAAGGCCGTGCGAAGGCGGCGACCCGCGGAGCGTAGGGCGGCTCGTCGCCTGCGACGAGGGGCAGGTCGAGGAACATCACCTCCGGCGGCGACGGGGGCGCGGTCCGGCGCGGCAGGTGCACCCGCGGCGCATCCGGCGTCGGCGACAGGATCGCCGGGTCGATGCTCCGCGCCTCGATCCTGCGCGCCGCGCCGTCCTCGATCCGCGACACCATCAACGTCAGGGTCATGCCGCGAACGGTTACGTCACAGATGTCGCCCGGCTCGACCGCCTGCGCGGCCCGCGGCAGCGCGAAAGTCGCCGTCTCGCGCCCGGCCCAAAGATCCTGGAGCATTGCGTCGGCCAGCCCCCGCGCCACGGCGTGGCTCATCGCGACTCCCGTCATGCTCCGGATGCTCCGTCCGCTGCCGGTGACCAGCCGGCGCGCACTCGCCTCGGTGGCGCGGACGTCGGCGAGCGGATCGTTGAAGCCGATCGCGATTTCCTGTGGCAGTTCGGTCTCCTGCGCCCGGCGCAGGCTGAACACCGGCCGGCCCGGCTCGTCGACCATGTCGGCCTCGCCGAATGGCGCCACGGTCTTGCGGCCGCGCGGCGCGATGCGGATCGCCGCGCCCGACTCGAATGCTTCGAACATGAGCAGCGAGGCGAGCGGCTCCAGGGCCTGACGCGCCGAGCCGATGCCGTCGATGAGGTAGCCGTCGACGACGCCGTCGAGTTCGGCGACCTCGACGCCGTCGATGTCAAAGTCGGCGAGAATCCGCATGACGAGGTCAGTGGCGGGCGCCGCCCCAAGCCGTCCGCTCAGCCAGTGCCCCGTATCCCAGTTCTCGCCGTCACCCCATACGTCGAGGAGATAAGGGAACGCCGGGAATGGCCGCGCATCCCATGTCCAGAGATGGGTGCGGCCGTGGCGTACCATCCGCTCGCCATAAACCGCGGAGAGCGGATTGCTCCCATCGACATGGTTGGGATCGTTCGGGTCCCAATAGGACAGCACGGCCTCGCAATAGCGCCGCTGCATGAGGTCGTCACGGACGCCGGTCGAGTAGTACGGGAAGGCGCTCGCCGACGATTTCGGGTCGGGAAAGACATTCGGCTGGTTGGCGCCCTTGTCGACCGCCGGGCAGCCCGCCTCGGTGAAGCGGATCTGCTTGCCCTCGGGGACCCAGGCCGTAGGGCTTCCCGCCTCGACGCCGCCCGGCCGGTTGAAATGGGCACTCCCCCACCAGGACTTGAGGTCCTTGAAGCGGAAGACCCACGGCTTGCCGTAGGCCCCGTCGGTGATCTCGGTCCGGACCTGGTCGTTCCGGTCGGCCTTGCTCTGGTAGTACCAGTCGAAGCCCTCGCCGCCGGCGACATTCGCCCGCAGATAGGCCGTGCTTCGCCCTGAGTCCCAGGCGGCCGCGTCGAGATGGTCGCTGCCCTCGCGCCAGTCGGCGAGCGGCATGTAGTTGTCGATGGCGACGAAATCGATGTCGTCATGCGCCCACAGCGGGTCGAGGTGGAAATACACGTCGCCCGATCCGTCGTCCGGGTGATGCCCGAAATACTCCGTCCAGTCCGCCGCGTAGGAGATCTTCACCGACGGCCCGAGGATCTGCCGGACATCTTCGGCGATGGTCTTCAGCCGGTTGACGAAGGGGTAGGTGTTGGCATCGGAGCGAAGCGTCGTCAGTCCCCGCATCTCCGAGCCGATCACGAACGCATCGACCCCGCCCGCCGCCTTGCAGAGCTTGGCGTAGTGGAGAATGAACCGGCGATAGCTCCATTCATCCGGTCCG
Source organism: Bauldia sp. (assembly GCA_022841545.1). GTDB lineage: Bacteria > Pseudomonadota > Alphaproteobacteria > Rhizobiales > Kaistiaceae > Bauldia. Next base: position 25,946 of record JALHRF010000018.1, read on the forward strand.
TCATAGACCACGGTGTCGCCGAAGAGCGAGAAGTCGCCAGGGTCGGCATTGCCGACGAAGGCCGCCACCTGGTCGGCCGCCGTCGACGTCTTGTCCGGCGAGCCGTCGACCCCCGGCGCCTTCGACGCCGTGATCATGCCGCGCCAGGGATAGGCCCCCTGCTCGCCGCCGCCATAAGGATCGCCGAGTCCATTGCCGTTCGGAATGTCCATCATCACGAAGGGGTAGAACATCACGTTCAGCCCTCGCTCGTTGAGGTCGCGGATGGCCGCCACCACCGAGGCGTCGGACGGCGTGCCGCCATAGGCGGCGCGGCCCTGGTGCTGGCTGACGAGGTGCGCGGTCCCGCGCAGTTGGCCTGCCACCCGCCACACGCCCGGCGCGGTGACGATCGTCTGCGACACCACGCCCGGCCGGATCTCGCAGTGATTGGCGCGGAGGTCAGTGCCGAACCACGCCGCCACCAGTCCGACGCTCTCGAGGTTCGGACAGAGATCCTGGAGTTCTCCGACGGCCGTCTTCCAGTCGGTCGCCGCCCGGTCGGTATGGTCGTTGAGCGGCTCGCGATGCCCGGGCCCGCGCACCTGCCGCATCTTGGTCGGGCTGTAGCCGAACTCGGTCGCGCCGGGAATCATCGTCACCGCACGGATGTCTTTCTCGAGTCGGCCGACCGGCCGGATCACCTCGAAGGAGAAGTGCGGCACCCGGTTGCCGAACTTCGCGAGCGGCAGCCGCTCGAAGACGATGTAGGCCGTGTTCCGATAGGCCGGCGCCCTGCCGTTGCCCTGCTTGGCCTCGATCAGGCTGTCGGGTTCCTGCCCCGATGTGCCGCGGTGAAGCCGGTAGCTGGCGTCTGCGAGATTGAACGGCTTGCCGTCGGCCCACACCCGGTTGATGCGGGCGATGGACCCCTCGCACAGCCCGATCGCGAAGTTGGCGAAATACCGATACTGTTTGAGCGTCGTCCCGCCACCCGATCCGCCCTTGCCGCCGCCCTCCGCCTCTTCCTCGCGCACCTCCTCCTCGAAGCGCGTCGCCCAGATCATCTCGCCCGTCACCCGCACCCGTCCATAGACCCGCGGGATCGGCGCCCCCTCGCGCGAGGTCTGGACGTCAAGGTCCGAGAGGCGTCCGCTCTCGACCGTCCGTCCGGTCGAGAACAGCGACTGGTCGATCGCATAGCCGGCAACCGCGCCGACAGCGCGGCCGATCACGGTGCCGATGGGCCCAAAGATCGAGCCGACCGCCGCGCCGGCGGTGGAGAGAAGAAGCGTGGCCATGGAGAGACCAATGTGGTTGACGGAGCGACATGCAACGACCCGCTCATCCCCGCCTACGCGTCGCGCAAGCGGATATGAGCTTCGGAGGCGTTCGGCTCATGTTCAGCGGGATGAGAGGGGGCGAGCGGAACCCGCTGCGCCCGGTCAACAAACCTTCGCTTGTCGGGTCTCGTTGGCAGCCGCACCCAACTCCGGGCGGAACTGCGGCGATGGTGCGAGGCGGCGCCTCACCCCATGGTCAATATCTTATGCGGCCAGGAGCAACCGATATTCGGCGGGGTTGCTCCCGTCGATTACGATCTGCTGAGGCTTCGCGCTTGGGACGCACCGGGCGCTGATGTCGGCGATGGTCTTGCCGTCGATTGGCAGGTGCAGGCGCTCGATCGCGAGAAGACGGATCAAGGCCTCGGCAGCCGGGTCGATCGGGGTCTCCCCACGCTCCCAGCGACCGACGCTCTGGCCATCGTGGTGGACGATCGAAGCCAGTTCGGCCTGGGTCAGGCCCATTTCGGTGCGGAGGAAACGCATTTCAGCGCCACTCATTCCGGCCGCATGTTCCACGATACCGGTCGCAATCGCCAGGTGAAGACCATTGACGTTCGGAACGGTAAAAACCTCGTCGCCCTCGTCATCCACGCACGACGGAAGCCCCTCGACCATGACGTTGTCCAAGCCACTCTCCTTATAGTGGTAGATCGCAGCGTTCATGGTGTTTCCCATCAATCTTACCTGCCATGGGCCAACGGTTCATCGGCCCACATCACGGTGATGATCTTGATATGGTTGCTTTTCCAGCTCGGGATCAGCACCAGACGAACGTCTCGGTTTCCCGAGTTCGGGGTCCGGCTCTCCATCTGATACTTCCAAAAAGCCGGTCTGCTAGACGGCTGCGCCAACTCGTAGACGAAACCGAACTTCAGCACATGCGTCACGTCGCCCATGATCAGGCCGCGCGCGGTCAACTGATCGAGAGCGTGCCGCTTGTATGAAATGTCGACCCCCCCCTTGGCGAGGTAGCGTATGCGTTCCGTCGCTTGCGCAGGAGTCCATGGCTCTGGCACCTCAACTAGTATTCGTTGGCACCATGTATCACGGTGATATATGGAGTCAAAGTACGAAGACTTCCAGTGTGGAGCTGTTCACACGTCCTGTGGCCCCGCTGTCACACATACCTGCATATCGCCTCGGCAACCTCAAGATGCCGATCGCTCCTCAATACACACTTCGCGCCTTCTGACATCGCCTTTATTCGGCGAACATTACGGCGGTGCGATCTCACCCCACCCCCGGAAACCGGAACACGAACGCCACGCGCCGCCGCCACCACGGCGACAGCGCGGCGAAGGCAACGGCGGCGCCCTGGTGCGCATGGACGAAGCGGCCCGCCTCGACCAGGATCCCGGCATGCTTCGCCGGCAGGGTCCCGCGCCAGCGGAAGAGGAGCACGTCGCCCGCCGCCGCCTCGTCAACCCGCACGGCCGTCATGTGCCGCGCCGCGGCCTGCGCCAGCGTCTCGCGCCTCGCGGCCTCGGCCCAGTCCGGCGTGTAGCCCGGCGTCGCCTCCGGCTCGTCGCCATACACCGCCCGCCACACGCCGCGCACCAGGCCGAGGCAATCGCAGCCGACGCCCTTCAGCGACGCCTGGTGACGGTACGGCGTCCCCACCCAGCTCACCGCCTCGGCGACGATGGCCCCGTGAGGCGCCGCCGACGCCGCCGCGCCCCCTCTCCCCTTGTTGTGGGAGAGGGTCGGGGCGAGGGGGTTGCGAACGTCAGACCGGACAGGTGAAGTCACGTCGCTCACTCCACCACCGGCTTGCCGTCATTGTCCTCGCCGCGCCGCGCATAGGTGAGCGCGAAGTCGTTGCCGGGCATGTGCGGGAAGCCGCGAAAGTTGGCGCCGTTCGAGAATTTCTCCCGGCAGGTCGAGAAGCGCTTGTCGCACCCCGCCGTCACGACGAAGGCATCGCCCGCGCCGATGTCGTGGTGCATCGGTTGCCATAACCCGATCACCGCTTCGCCCGCCTCCTTGCGATGCGTCCGCACCTCTGCCGACCGCCCGGCGTTCGCCCCGCTGGTGAAGGTCAGCCGCCCGCGCTCGAACCAGCCCTTCGCGTACCCCGACAGACCGCTGGTCACGAACCGCCGGCGATCATTCGCCTCCGCCACCGTTCCGGTCCCGCGAAAGTCGGCATCGTCGAGGTCGATCCCGCAGCGGCCGTCGCCGAGATCGGCGTCGCAGGTCGGGCGGAAGGCGCGGCCGCGGGTCTCGTCGAGCGCCGCCGCCAGCCCGCGGATCTCGGCCCGGAATGCGCCGTCGTCGCGGGTCACCTCGCCGAGTCGACCGACGCGGAGCAGGTATCGCTCCGACGGCGTCGACCAGTTGACGAGGTGCACGCTCACCTCGGCGTTGTCGAAGAGTCCCGCCGCGAGATCGTCCGGATCGAGGCGGTCGGAGGTCACCGCCCCGAGCGCCTCCATCCCGCCCACCGCGAAGCCCGTCCCGCTCACGTCCTCGCTCGCGTCGAGCCCATCCGTTGGCTCGAACTCCGTGCCGTCGAAGACGAGCGGCCGGTCGTGGTCGGTGAACCCGAGCACCGCGCCGTCGCTCCGTTCTATCCGGAAGCAGCGGCAGAGCGTCGTGACGCGTGCGTCGAGATGCGCCTGGAGCGCGAGCGGAAGCGGTCGCATGGCGTAAGACTCCTTCGGCGTGCGGCCAGTCGGCGGCACGCCTGCGGTCTGCTGGATCGGGGGCGACCCCGGGTGCTCGATCAGAATGGGAGGTTCGGCGGCAACGAGGCCGCGGGCATGGAGTCGGAAAGTCGCGCTAAACCGCCTCTTTGAGAGGCCATACCTCGACGACCCCGTGCGCAACCGCGCAGGGTGTGCGCGAGACCATGGCAACGGCCGCGGCGAGATCGGCTGCCTCGATCACCATGAAGCCCGCGACCGGAAGCACGGACGACGTCGCCCGGTTCCCGGTCCCGATGATCTGATCGACCGCGTCACGCCCGTGTTGGGCGCGCCGACCCAAAGTCGATACGGTGCAGCAGCGGAAACCGTAGGGCCTCCTGCCACTCCGCGAAGAACGCTACGACGGCATGGAGCTCGTAACGCCAGAAAGTCAGAGGGCATGCGGTCGTCTGTCGACAAACATCCCCCCTCGACATCGCGCCCAACGACGCTTCGAATTGTGGTGGGTCGGCGCTTGCCGCTTATCTTCGCTCGAACGCAAGTTCTCGCGGCGAAGTGGCGATCAGGGTTCGTCCGTAGGGCTTATTGTCAATCCGAACGGTCATCTCGAACACGCCCGCTCGCTGGCCACCCTTCTGGACGAGTTTCACGTCAACCTGTTCGTGCTTGGACACCGTCGGCTCCTTCTTCACGGCAGTTTTGGGCATCATGGCTTCTCCGTGTGGTTTCTAGAACGCTCAACGCTCAGAAACGATCCTCCGTCACGCCAAGTTCACCCCACGCTCCCGCGCTTCGTTCTGCGCCGCAATAAACCGAATGAGGGGATAGAATAAGGCGTCCGCCACCGCAAACAATATCTCGCGGTCCCACCGTTCCGTGAACACACCGCGCGATTCGCTGTCTACGGTGAGAAACCCGAGGGTCAACGGCTCAATCCCTTTGAGGTCCGGAAATTCCCCACGGCGAATAGCGCACGCCATCGTGCTTCGGTAAGGAAGGGGCCAACGACGATGGAATATCCGGTGCAGAACGCCGCCATCGGCGACCTGCTCGCCGTAGTTCGGTTGATACGCGGTCATGCTCGTCGTCGAAAATCCATGATGGCGTGGCAGATTATTGGAGATAAAGTACCAACTCGTTCCCTTGTTGCCAGTCATTCTAACGAATTCGCTGTTTTTCGATAGAGGATCGTGGTTTTGCCGGACTCGCCATTGATCCATTTCGTGACAAGCATCGCGTGAGCCGGAATCTCGAGTCAATGTATAAAAATAGGGCTCATCTCCCACCGGGTAGATCAACTTGATTGTTGTCCTACAATGTGTTGATGTCAATATTAAAAATATTCGAGCTAGTTGATCCAATACGGCCTGGAACATTTTCCTAGTTTCCACTATATACTTTTCGTGCTCGCCTGGAGTGGCGCCCTCTTTCGGCTTTGCATTTTGCATGTAGGTTTCAATATCGCGTATTAGATGAGAAATCTTGTGTGCATTCGTTGTGATATTTGCGTATTTTACCTTGTGAATGGTGAAATATGCATACACACATAAGGCGAGAATCACGATTAGAGATACTGCACCGAAATAGATGGCAGCGACTCGCCCGATTTGATCTTGGCTCGAAAAGAAGAGCTTGATAAGGTCAAAACCGGCTATCAGAGCCAGGATTAGACCGACAACACCAGCGACCCAGCCCGCATAGCGACGAAGCCGAAACCACGCTTCTGAACCATCCGTAACGGATTCCCCAAGCTTCATACTCTCCCCCCGATTCCGCACGTACTAGGAAATTTGAGGGTATGCTAGCGTGGGTTGAACGACAAGATCAATTCACGTTCAATGCCTCCTGAGTGCGTCCTCTACTCGAAGCCGCCGAGCAAGCTTTGTCGTTTCCCCACTTGCCTAAGGCAGCGCTTCACCAGGCGAGAGCGCCTACCGGGCACGTAACGGTGGCCAGAGAAGCGTCACAGCCTGATCTCCACCAGCGGGATCGCCGGGATGTCGCCTGCGGCGAAGCTGGTGAGGTTGACGTCGAGATGGTCGGTGTCGAACCGCACCGGCACGTCGAACTCGAACCCCGCTGTCACCGCAAGCCCCGTCGCCGGGATCGCACCCCCCGCAAAGGTCACCACGCCGGTGGTCAGATCGCAGCTCCAATCGTCGCCTTCGTCCAACTCGGCGCCGTCGACGGCGACCCGCACGGTGCCGGCCACCGGCTTCCGTATCGTGCGCGGCCAGGGCGCATGGAGAGCCCCATACCGCTTCACGAGTTGGAGGGAAGCCGTCGTGCCGTCGCCGGTCCCAAGGGTCTGGTCGAGCGGCGTCACGGCAACGCCCGGCGCGCCCGACTTGAAGTCGACCCGGTCCCGCCAGCGGAAGCCGTAGAGCCGCCCCCGCCGCTCCTCGAAGAAGTCGACGACAGCGTGCAGGTCGTCGAGCGAGCGGATTCCGTAGCCGGCATTGTATCGCCGCCGCGAGTCGGCCCAGCGCGTGTTCCGCTCCTCGTGCCCGGAACCGAGCGTGACGATCTCGGTGCGGCGCTCCGGTCCACCAGCCGAGCCGAACGCGATCTCGGTCGGGAACCGTACCTCATGGAATGGCGTCAGCGCCGGCATCTCAGAGCCCCCTCCGTCCGCGGCCGACGGCGCGGGCGAGCATCGCCGTCACCTGCGCCTCGGACCGCCGGAAGCTGTCGGCGTCCGGCGTCGTCACGTTGACGTGCACCACCATCGACCCGCCACTGCCGCCCGCGACGCCGAGCCGCCCGTCGGACCCGCGCTGTAGCGGCAGGATCGCCTCCGGCCCCGCCTCCCCGGCAAGGCCCATGCCCCGCGCCAGCGGAAACAGGGTCGGCCCGCCGGTCACGCCGCCCCGCGCAAACAGCTCCGTCGCGCCGCGCGGAGCAAAGGCCGCGGTCAGTCCGCCCAGCGCCCCGCCGATCGCATTGCTGATCGGCCGCATCGCCGAATCGAAGGCGATCGACGCCATCCTCAGCGCCAGGGCCTTCAGCACGTCGTCGAAGGCCCGCCCGCCGGTCGCCGCCGCCTTGAAGGCGCCGGTGATCGCGGTCGAGAAACCCGCCGCCTCGCGGGACAGCCGGCTCAGTCCGTCGCGCATCGGCTTCGTGTCGCAGACGACCCCGACTGTCACGGTGTCGATCGGATTCGGCATCGCGTTCTCCTGTTGCTTCCTCGATCCGCGCTCACGCCCTGTCCGGGAACCGCCGCATCAGCGCATCGAGCATCGCCCGGTCCGGCGCGGCGGGTCGCACGCCGCCAAGCCCCTCGATCGCCGCCGCAAGCTCCCGCGGCGTCATCGCCCAGAACGCGGCGCTGTCGAGACGAAGCCGCCCGAACCCGACCGCCATGAGCTCCCGCCAGGGGAACTCAGCTGCATCACTCATCGTGCGTCCTTTGAGGCTCGTCTCGCTCGCTCCCCAGGAGGACGAGGTCTGCGTCGCTCGAGGCGAGGCACCGTCTTGCGGACGTACATCGTGCCTCCCTCATGCTGAGGTGCTCGGCCGCTCAGCGGCCGAGCCTCGAAGCACGCATTGAGAGATTGTCACGCCGCCGGTCCAAAGGTCGCCCCGAGCAGGTCGGCCACGATCGCCACGAACCCTGCCGCGCCGCGGGCGGCGCGCATTCGCGCCACCGCCGCGTCGTCGATGTCGTTGCCGCCGCCACGCAGTCCGGCGCCGATCACCTTGATCGCGTCGGCCGCCGAGAGTTGCCCCGCCTCGAACCGGCGGGCGAGCCCCATCAGATCCCTTGCCGCGAGCGCCGCCTCGAGTTCCGCCAGCGCACCAAGCGTCAGGCAGAGCGTGAAGCGCTCCCCGTCGAGGTCGGCCTCGATCTCGCCTCTTAGCCGGTTGACCATCGTCATGCCGCCGCAAACGCGATGGCGCCCGCGGACTCGAGCGCGATGTCGTAGGTGAGTTCGCCATCGTGCTCGCCCGCGTATTCGAGCGCCGTCACCTGGAACGGTCCGGAGATCGTGCCGAAGTCGGGGACGATCACCTGCCAGTCGCGGATCGTCCCGTCGAAGAACACCTGACGGATGGTCGCGTCGGTCGAGGCGTCCTTGAAGATGCCGGCGCCCGATACGCCGGCCCGCTTCACTCCGGCGCCGGCGAGCAGCTCGCGCCACCGCCCCGACGACTCCGCGTCGGTCACGTCCACGCTCTCGGCGTTGAACGCGATCTGCCGCGAGCGAAGCCCGGCAACGGTGGTGAAACCGCCGCTGCCGGTCGCGTCGATCTTGAGGAGCAGGTCCTTCCCTTTCTGGGCAACCATGATCAGCCTTCCCTTCTCTCCACCCTGTCTCCAACCGTCATCCCCGCGAAAGCGGGGACCCGGTAAACGATGCCGATTCAGGTCAAGGCGCGGGCGGTGACTTGTTCACTCATCTGCCGCGCGATGCGGGGTCACGCCTCGCTACCCCGGCTCCGTTACCGCCCTGAAGCGGGCGACGCCGTGCCAGGTGATGCCGTCGCGGTCCTGCCCGACATCGGCCGCCTCGAAGCGGAGGCTGACCAGCGCATGTCCGTCGAGATCGAGCGCGGCGTCGTGCAGCGCCGCGCGGAGTGCCTCAAGGATGGCCCAGCACTCCGCCTTGCCGCGCTCCCTTGACCAGACGTGGAGGACGAGACGGTGTTCCGCGCCATCCTCCGTCCCGGTGCTCCAGTCCCCGACCCGGGCGTCGCCGAGGGTCACGTAGGGAAACGCCGCGTTCCGGGGCGGGGCGTCGAAGATCCGGTCGCCGATCGTCGCGCCGACGCCGGTGTCGGCGACCAGCGCGGCGAACACCGCCTTCTGCAGGGCGAGCGCGGGATGGGTCATCGTGCCCACCTGTCCGCCGCCGGTCCGATCACCGGCTCCGCCGGCGCGTCCAACGACCCCAATTCGCGGGCGAAGAGGCCCGGCCCGTTTGCCTCGACGGCGTAGTCCGCATGCCCGCGCCGGACCACCCGCGCTGCGACGCCCGCCTCGTCAACCCGCGCGGCGATCGCCTCCGCCCTCGCCCGTACCGCCGCATCCACGGCCGGGCGCGCCGAAACCAGTGCGCCGAGCGCCCGGATCAGGTCGCCGCGTGTGAGATCGATCGCGCTCATGGCGTCTCGAGCTCCGTCTTCACCGTCAGATACCGCCGCCGTTCGTCGGGGTCGTAGACGACCAGGACCCGGTACGTGCGGCCCCGGTACAGGATCCGCATGCCGCCGGTCACGTCGGCGCGGTGCCGCATCGTCACGACGTGGGTCACGACGCCGGTGAGACGCCCGGCCACGATGCGCTCGGTCCCCGCCACCGGCTCGACCAGCGCCCAGACCGCGGCGAGCACCTCCCATGTCGCCGACCCGCCGCCGGCGCCGTCCGCCGCCGTCGCAGCGGCCTCGATCACCACGCGGTGGCGAAGCCACCCGGGATCGAACGCCAGCCGCCTCATAGCGAGAGGATCCGATAGGGCGCGATCAGCGCCGCAAAGCCGAGCGGCGGCGTCTCGCCCGCAAGATCATGGCCGACCGCGCCGCGGTGCTCGTACCAGTGCGCCACGAGCATCATCACGGCGTGGCGGAGCGGCGACGGCACGTCGAGGGTTGTCGGCCCATAGCCCGCGGTGACGTCGATCTCGATCGCGTTGACCGCGCGCGGCGGCGACGGAGCGGCGGCGCCGAGCACCAGTCGTCCCGGCACCGAGGCCGCGTCGACCACGTAGTCGTCCGCTTCGATCACGGTCGCGCCGCCCTCCGCGTCGCGGACGCGGATCGCGTCGACCGCAATCAGCGGCGCCACCGGAATCCGGAGCACGCGCTTCCGCGGCCAGCGGTCGAGGTGGATGCGCCAGCCCTGTTCGATCAGCACCCGACGGGTGGCGGACTCGACATGGAGGCGCGCGGCGACGATTGCGGCGTTGAGCAGCGCATCGTCGTCGTCATGGTCGACCCGAAGATGCGCCTTGACGTCGTCGAGCGACACCGGCTCCAGCGCCGGCCCGGTGAGCAGCGTTGCGGTCATGGATGTCTCGGAATGGGAAAGGTGGAAACGAGCGAATAGGGAATGGCGAAGAGCGAATAGTCGCCCGGGCCGGCTTGATGGCCGCAACCAGGGGAGCTTCTTCCAATTCGCTGTTCTTGCCCCGGAAGCGCAGACGGCCCCGCCTTGCGAGCGGGGCCGTCCTTCCGGCACGGACCTCAGAGGGAGGGGCGGCTCAGGTCGTGCCGAACTTGAGGAGCTTGATGGCGTCGAAGTCCTGGACGCCGCCGCCGACGCGCTTGGTGGTGTAGAAGAGCACGTAGGGCTTGGCGGAATACGGGTCGCGGAGCACGCGGATGCCGACCCGGTCGACCACCAGATAGCCGCGGCGGAAGTCGCCGAAGGCGATCGAGTAGCTGTTCGCTGCGATGTCCGGCATGTCTTCGGACTCGGCGATCGGGAAGTTCATCAGGCTCGCCGTACCGCCGGCGATCGTCGCCGGCTGCCAGACATAGTTGCCGTCGGCGTCCTTCAGCTTCCGCACCGCGGCCTGCGTCTTGCGGTTCATCACGAAGGTGGCGTTCTGCCGGTAGCCGGACTTCAGCGTGTAGACGAGGTCGATCAGGCCGTCGGCCGGGTCGTCCTCGGCGAAGCCGGCCGAGACGCCGGTGACGATGTAGCCGATGTCCTCCCAGGCCCAGCTCGCCTGGGCGACCTTGTCGTAGCTGAGGAAGCCCTTCGGCTTGTTGGTGCCGTCGCCGGTGACGAAGGCCGTGCCCTCCTGCGTGGCGAAGGCGGTCTCGACCTCCTCGGCCAGCCACTCGTCGATGTTGACGGCGGCGTCGTCGAGGAGCGTCGCGGTCGCCGCAGGCATGGCGTAGAGCTCCATCGCCGGGAAGGCGAGCTCGGCCAGCGTCGGCGCCGCGGTCTCGGGCCGCGCCGCCGTCTCGCCGACCCAGCCGGTGGCCGCGCCGGTGATCGCGAACGGCTTCTTGTAGACATTCCCGGACACCTGGCGGATGCCGGAGATGCCGCGGATCGGCGAGACGGACGCAAGGCGGCGCCCGATTTCGCGCTCGGTCTCCTCCGGCACGACGTAGCCGCCGTCGGAGCCGACCGCGAGCGACTTCCGCTCGATCGCCCGGAGCCCGTCCTCGTTGCCGCCGCGCACATAGGCGTCGAACGCCGCCTTGTGCTCGAGGTTCACCGCCGAACGCGGCCCTTCCAGGCCGAGCGGCGGCCGCCGGCCGCGGAGCACATACTGGTCCATCGCCCGCTTCTGCTCGTCGAGCGCCTTCGAGATGCGCTCGACCTTCTCGACCGTCACCACGTCCGCGGCCCCCTTCCGCTCCAGTTCGTCGAGCTTCTTGTCGTTGCCTTCCTTGAAGGTCTCGAAGGTGCGGCGGAAATCGTCGAAGGCCTCGGCGAGCACCGGCTCGCCGGACTTCACCTCCGGCGCCTTCAGGCATGCGTCATGAGTCACGGTTTCCATCGTGTCGGTCCTTTCGTTGCGGATGATGAGACTTGCGCCCGGCCTCTGTGCACCGGGATGATTCAGCGCGAGCAGGAGCCGGCCGCCGGCGCCTTCCGCCCACGACCGCGCCGCGGCCACACCTGTTCGACGATAGCGAAACCATGCCCGAACAGCGTCACGCTGTCAAGGATTATTTTCCTAGTACTGTATCTGCGTAAGAGACATGTGTCCGTGCAATGGAACGACGCCATCAGGCAGCCGACGCCCGCTTGGGTTCGGCATGCGTTTCAGCGCTTCTCGGACGTCATGTCCCTGGTACAAACAGCGCACGAGGTGGACGAACTCCACGAGGATCGGCAGAACGGGCTTCCAGGCTGCGCCGTGATCGGCCGTTTTTCGCGACCCCAAGAACGGCCAACCGCCGGCAAGACCGAACGCTCACCTTTCGACCGCGACCAGATCGCCGCAAGCGCGCTCGCCCCGGCGCCCGCATCGATCATGCTGATCAGCCGCAGGGCGACGCGGTCGTACGCGTCATTGAACTCTGCAGCATCGTGGCGGACGCCTGTCGCGTCCCGGTCGATGATCAGCATCCAGCTGATCTGCTCCAGTGGCCCCCAACTTCCTCCCGCGCCTCCCCCGCCCGGCGGCATCTCCTCACCTCGGCTTGACCGTCCCATCATCCAGCCGGCGCAGCCGGCTTTCGGCGGTTCCGGCATATGGCATCCAGTGCGAATCCCGGATGGTTTCCAGCGCCCGCCGCGCCGCGTCCGGCGCGACAGCGAGCGTGTCCATTGCCGCGTTGAGCCGCACCTGCAGATTCCTGTGTTCGAGGAGCGGCAGGAGCGCCCGGCGCTGGTCGCCGTCGCGGCCCCTCAGCTCGGCCTCGACGGCCCGGCACAATCCGAACAGCCGATTGTACCGCGAGATCTCGTCGACCTCCTCCGCCTCGTATTGCGCCAGCGAAATCGCGACATAGCGCTCGACCAGTTCCTCGGCGGTCATGTTGCGAAGCTGCACGCGCTTGCCATGCGTGCGTGCCCCCCTCGCCTGCGCGTGCACCGGCCCACCGGGCACGACGCCGCTCGGCCCTCGCTCCGGGGTCCAGCCGTCGTCATCGATCGCGTCCAGCCGGCTCCTCGACCGTTCAGGCGCAATCTCCCGCGTCGCGTCGGCTGCCCGGGCGCGGACGGCGATATGAGGGTGTGTGTAGAGCGAGAGCAGCGCCCGCAGCCCGTCGTCGCCGTCGCCGTCGCGCCAACGCAGCTCGTCCGCGATCGCCTCGATCTTCCAGTAATGGCGATCCCTGGTCTCGATCGCCGCGCCGTCCTCCCGGATAGCCAGCACCGCGAACCGCTCGAGCAGCTCCGTCGTGGGAACCGTCCGCAGGCGCGGATCGCGCACATGAAGCGGCGGCTCGCCGCCCTTGTTCATACCGCCGTGATACCACCGCATCAGCTTGATGATCTGCGCGGCCCGCTCGGGATCGGCCCGCTCCTTCTTCGTCAGCGAGGCGAGCCACTCGTCATCGCCCCGCGCCTGCAGCTCGCGCTCGACCGCCGAAAGCTTGGCGACATAGCTCCGCGATTTCTTGCCACCAAGCACCTCCGAAACAGGCCGCTCGTTCCCGATCGCGTGGTGGCGTTTGAGGAGACCGTTTACGTCCAGATCCTTCAACTTGACCCGCTGCATTGCCCTGGCTCTCCAGAACATAACAGGAACATACAACCTTATGGTGTCCCGAACGTCAAGCCCTGAATCGGAGCACGTAGAGCGGCGGTGCCGCTACTTCGGCTCGAAAATTCCATCATCGAGCGCGAAGAGAGTCATGCCCGCGTCGCCCGCTTGCGGGTAGTGGTGTGAGGCGGCAAACGCTTCAAGCGCCTCGCGCGCGGCCTGCGGCGCGACGGCAAGTGTCGACTTCACCGCATTGAGCCGGACCTGCATGTTCGGATGCTCGTAGAGTCGGAGCAAAGCCGTCCTCTGGTCACCGTCGCGACTCTTCAGCTCATATCTTATGTCGCGCAGCTGATCGAACAGACGGTTGAATGCGGCGTGGTCGTCCTCAAGCTCAGCGCGATACTGCCTCAGCCCTAGATCGGCGAACCGATCGACAAGTTCATCCACCGACATTTCCTTCAGGCTCTTGCCTTTCATTGTTTGAGCACTCCGAACTTGGTCAGCGCGTACAATCCTACTCGTCTGCGGGTATTGGCCCTACTGACGGACCAAGATCACGCCATGCTCAAGTCGGCCGGTACACGCCCTTCTCCAGATTCCACAGCGACATACCCGCATGCAATGCCTGCGGCATCCAACGGGACTCGCGAATCGCGACCAGCATCGCACGAGCCGCCTCCGGCGCGACTGCAAGAGTGGCTTGCGCTGCGTTCAGCCGCACCTGCATGTTGGGATGATCGTAGAGTTTCATGAGCGCCGCGCGCTGATCTCCGGTCCTTGCCTTGAGTTCCGCCTCGACCGCAATGAGGCCGTCAACGAGACGATTGAATTTGGGGACATCGTCGTCCAGCTCTGCCTCATACTGCGCGATGCCGATGGCCGCATATCGCTTGACCAGACTTTCGACTGACATCTGCTTGAGATCGATCTTCTTCATCACTTGAGAACCCCCACCGCTCTCAGCCCCGCCAAGCCAACGTCGAAGCGAACGTCCTTATCCTTTCCAACGACATACTCCCTCGGGGTTAGCCAGCCATAGTCCCGGATGCGCGTCTCAAACCACTTGTTGAGCTCCCAGTGCTTCAGCGTCGGTATGCGCACGAGGTTCTCGGGACCGTCCAGCCAGGACACGGGTATGTTGCCTTTGATGCCCGACGCGCGCTCGACGATGTGGTGTATGTCATAACCCTTCTTTCGCTCCGCCACAGCGGCCCGAAGCTCGTCCAGCGTCCTGGGCTCATCCTGATAGGCCTCGATGTAAGGCCAGTGATCGTAGATCCAGTACCCGGCCTCATACACGTCCAGGGCTCGGCCAATCGGGGTCACTCGAATCCCGACGCGCGCGGCCCTCAGAAGCCACCGCGCAACCCGCTTTACGAACCGGTTCCGGTGGCGAGCTCTCTCCGGTCTTTCTTTCGGAACCTCCGGCGGTCGATCGTCGCCAGCATCATCGTCCGAAACCGGCTCCTCGAACTCCGACGGTTCCAGTTCCTCGCCGCCTGACGCGCCGCCGTCCGTCCACCGCCCGCCGTCGGTGTTGCCGCGCGGCACGCGCGGCTGCGACGGCCAGTTCGGGTTGTAGCGCCGCTCCAGCCGGCGCTCGTGGAGCAGCCGCCCGAGACGCGCCATCGCCATCTCGAAGCGTCCTTCCGCCGTCGCCGCCTTCATCGCCAGCGTCGCACGGCGGATCGCCGCGAGGAGCGCATCGCGCTCCCGCATCCCAAGTCCGGTCATGTCGGAAATCCCGCCGTCTACAGGGCCAGGCGCCGCACCTGCCGAGTGCCCACTGCCGACCGCCCGGTCCTCACGCCGCCCGCATGGCCGCGGTCGCCCGGCGGATCGCGTTGAGCAGCGCCGTATGCCCCTTCACCGCCTCGACCCGCGCCTCGGGCAGCATCGGGAAGGTCACCACCGAGATTTCCCAGAGGTCGATCTCGATGAGCTGGCGGATGCCGGTCTTCCGGTCGGTCCGGCCGCGCACCGTGCGGTAGCCGATCGACAGCCCGTCGAGCGCGCCCGCCCGCATCAGGCTGAGCACCTCGCGCGCCCGCGCCACGCCGGGCGTCAGCCGCCCCTTCACCCACAGCCCCCGCCCGTCCTCGCGGATCTCGTCCCACACGCCGATCGGCTGGCCGGGGTCGTGCTGGTAGAGCATCTTCACGCCGCCCGCGCCGCGCGTCCGGAGCGAGGCCGCGAACGCCCCCGGCATCACCATGTCGCGGCCGAGATCGGCCTTGCCGAACAGCGATGCATAGCCGGCAAAGGTTCCGTCCTCCGCGACGGCAAGCGCCGCGCGGGCAAACTTCGTTTCGGTCTTCATGATGATCCTCGTGGCATCAAACACGCTGTCACCCCGGGCTCGGTGCAGCACGTCGTGGTGCGCCGCCGACCCGGGACCCCGAGACGCTGGCGCGCCAGCGTCCCGTTATCCTTTCACCGCCCGCACCCGCGCGACATTGCTTCGCCGCCTCATCATCCTGCCGAGCCCCTCGGCAAAGGCGTGGAAGACGGCGCAATGGTCGACACGCCCGCCACCGGCGAGCCCAAGCATCGTGCGCATGTCATCGTCTCCATGTTGATTGCAGAAGGACCACCCGCCCTCCTGGGGCGGGTAGACCCATGGCCAGCGTGAGGCGGCTGCGCGAGCCTCACCCCACCGCGCCGTGGCTCGGGTCAATCCCGGTCGAAGAACCGGTTCAGCCGCGCGATCTCGCTGACGAAGTCGTTGAACCGCCGGTTCGAGGCCGCGAGTTCGCGAAGCGCCCAAAGCAGCAGCCCGCTCGCCCCGCTCGCCCACAGGAAGAGCGCGAGATGCGCGAGGTCGCCCCGCTCGCCGAAGATCTTCGCGATATCGTCCACGTCATCCTCGGCGGCTGCATTGGTGAATAGGCTTGGTGGCGGCCGCTCTCAAGACACCGCCCGTAGCCGACCACGGCGCGCTTCTCGTTCGCGCTGAGGAACGCCGCCGCCCCGACCCGCGCCCACAGCGGCTCGCGCTCCGACGACAGCGCCTCGACCTGGTCGGTGTCGTACCAGAACTGCAACCCGCCGCCGTCGCCGACGGCCGCCCACCCGCGCCCACAGCGCCGCGCGCTCGGAGTGCGGTTTCCTCGACGGGTTGCTTGCGCGTAATCCGACCGGGGGCGGAGCTTCAGCGGTCTCGCGCGATGGCGACCCGGACTGGAGTCTTCGCGACGACGACGAATGACGCCAATTCCTCACCATGATCCGAGACCGGCTACCGCCATCTTGATCTGAGCGCCGCGGCCGCGGGATCATGGGTAGTCAGCGATACTGGCCATGCTCCTTGATGCTTGCGTCGATTTCCGCTGCGAGTTCAGGGTGCGCGGCGATCGCTTGCCTGATCAGGGCGGTCCCAACGCCGTCGATGGCAGCGGCAATGCCGCGAGCAAGTTCACGATACTCCTCCGGTGAACATCTCGCCTTCAGCGCTTGGAGAACCGCCTCCAGCTCGCGCGATACCGTGAAGTCTACGCGAACCATTTGTCGCGCTAGATCGATGTCCATGTTAGAGCGTGTTTGAGAAGGGGATTCCCAGCGTGACTCTGGCGTGATTCATCAGGTGTCGGTTTGATTCGGAGACCGACACGATGGCACGCAGGAAGCGGGGTCGGCGCGGCTACGCGACC
>JALHRF010000019.1 GCA_022841545.1 Bauldia sp.
GTCCTTGGCGTCGAACTCGATGTCGAGCCAGGAGCCGCGGTACGGAATGATGCGCGCGGCGAACAGGAGCTTGCCGCTCGAGTGCGACTTGCCCTTGTCGTGGTCGAAGAACACGCCGGGCGAACGGTGCATCTGGGAGACGATGACGCGCTCGGTGCCGTTGACGATGAAGGTGCCGTTATTGGTCATCAAGGGCATTTCGCCCATGTAGACTTCCTGCTCCTTGATGTCCTTGACGGACTTCGCGTTCGTGTCCGGGTCGATATCGAACACGATCAGGCGGAGCGTCACCTTGAGCGGCGCCGAATAGGTCATGCCGCGCTGACGGCACTCGTCAACGTCGTACTTGGGCGGATCGAAATCGTAGCGAACGAACTCGAGAAGCGCCGTATTCGAAAAATCGGAGATCGGGAAGACGGACTTGAACACCGCCTGCAGGCCTTCGTCCGGGCGGCCGCCCTCGGGCTCCTCCACCAGCAGGAACTGGTCGTAGGACGCCTTCTGAACCTCGATGAGGTTCGGCATCTCCGCCACTTCCCTGATGGAGCCGAAAAATCTGCGGACCCGCCTGCGACCGGTGAATGTCTGCGTCATGTCCACTCCTCGTTCGATCTGAACTGCTGTCCGGAAGGTCGGCCCGGCGGCCCTCTGGACAGCACTTCGTTTCCATTTTCATCCGGAGGGGACGCCGGTTTCCGGCGCCCTCCCCGTCTTCTCTCGTCCCGATGGCCTTCGGCCCCGAAACGCCGAACAGGCTGCAGCCTACTTCAGGTCGACTTTGGCGCCGGCGCTCTCGAGCTGGGCCTTGATCTTGGCGCCCTCGTCCTTGGACACGCCTTCCTTGACCGCCTTCGGGGCCGCCTCGACGAGATCCTTCGCCTCTTTCAGGCCAAGGCTGGTGATCGCCCGGACTTCCTTGATGACGTTGATCTTGTTGGGGCCGATTTCAGTGAGGATGACGTTGAACTCGGTCTGCTCCTCAACCGGGGCGGCAGCAGCGCCAGCGGCGGCCATCATGGCCACCGGAGCGGCGGCCGAGACGCCCCACTTCTCCTCGAGCATCTTGGAAAGCTCGGCCGCCTCGAGGACGGTGAGCTTCGAGAGGTCATCCACAATCTTAGAAAGATCAGCCATTACCTTGTTTCCTTTACCGATTCGAACCGTTGGATATCTGTTGAACCTGTGTTATGCCGCGCTCTTCTCGGCGTAGGCCGAAAGAACCCTTGCAAGCTGCGACGCCGGAGCGTTGAGCACCCGCGCGACCTTGGTGGCCGGCGAGGCGATCAATCCGACGAGCTTGCCGCGCAGCTCGTCGAGCGACGGCAGCGTGGCGAGCGCCTTGACGCCATCGGCGTCGAGCGCGGTCGGGCCCATCGCCCCGCCTCGGATCACGAGCTTGTCGTTGATCTTGGCGAAATCGACGGCCACCTTTGCCGCAGCCACGGGGTCCTTCGAGAAGGCAACCACCGTCGGACCTTCGAAAAGGTCCGAGATTGACTCGGCGTCCGTGCCCTTCAAGGCGAGCTTGACGAGGCGGTTCTTTGCCACCCTCACTCCGCCGCCGGCCTCCCGCATCTTGACCCGAAGGGCCGTCATTTGGGCGACCGTCAAACCGGAGTAGTGGGCGACGACGATCACGCCGGTGTCCTGGAACACCGTCGCGAGCGTATCTACGAGCTGGCTTTTTTCCGCTCTATCCACACTCTCTCTCCACTTGGCGACCATCGGTAGGATGGGACCGCCGGTTGCACCTGCCATGGCGGCCGAGACCGTCATGGCGACTCCGACCTGTCCCCCTTACGACGCGTTGCCGCGCCGGATGGGCCGCGTAGAGGTTCGAACCGGAAACTCCGGCTACCTCCCGTCTATTGCTGGCGACTTCCATTAAGCCGGCTACTCCGGCGCCCGCAGTCTCGGACAGGACTTCCGATCCGGCTTTCGCCGAACCGGTTCGCGTACGCTCGATTACAACGCTGGATATGTCTTGCCCTCTCTTAGAAGTTTCCCGAAGGAGGCCTAAGAGGAGTGTCATGTCACCGTGATTTCGAGAGACGCATAAAGGCGCACCGCACAAGGGCCGGCGCGCCCATTGCGGTATTTAAACACTTCGCGTCGACTTGCCAAGCCCTAATCTTGGAAAAAGCGTCCCGCATCAATTTTGATGCCATGTCGCCGCTTGCGAACCCGCCCGGACTCGCCGAGCGGGCCGGTTGTGCCTCGGAGCTAGGAAGCCCCGAGTGTCGCCGGGTCGACCTTCACGCCGGGCCCCATCGTGGAGGAGACCGCGATGCGCCGGAGATAGGTTCCCTTCGCGCCAGCCGGCCTCGCCTTTTGCACGGCATCGGCAAACGCCTTGATGTTCTCGACCAATTGCTGCTCGCCGAAGCTCGCCTTGCCGATCCCCGCCTGGACGATGCCTGCCTTCTCGACGCGGAACTCGACCGCGCCGCCCTTGGCGTCCCGGACTGCGCCCGCGACGTCCTGCGTCACGGTGCCGACCTTCGGGTTTGGCATCAGGCCGCGGGGACCGAGCACCTTGCCCAGCCGACCGACCAGAGGCATCATGTCCGGGGTCGCGATGCAGCGGTCGAAATCGATCTTGCCACCCTGGACCTGCTCGACGAGATCCTCCGCGCCGACCACATCGGCACCTGCTTTCCGGGCCTCGTCGGCCTTGGCGCCACGCGCGAATACGCCAACCCGCACCGTCCGGCCGGAGCCATTGGGGAGTTGGCAAACGCCACGAACCATTTGGTCGGCATGACGGGGATCGACACCCAGGTTCAATGCCACCTCGACGGTTTCGTCGAACTTGGCCTTGGCGCGGGACTTCACCAGCTTCACCGCCTCGTCGAGGGAGTAGAGCTTCAGAGGCTCGATGCCCTCGCGGGAGGTTTTCGTTCTTTTTCCGACGTGTGCCATGGGATTAATCCACCACCTCGAGGCCCATCGAACGGGCCGAACCCTCGACCATCCTCATCGCGCCGTCGACATCGACGGCATTGAGGTCCTTCAGCTTCTTCTCAGCAATGTCGCGCACCTGGTCGCGCGTCACGCTGCCGACAGACCCGCGGCCGGGAGTCTTGGACCCGGACTTGAGGTTTGCCGCCTTCTTGAGGAAGAAGCTCACCGGCGGCGTCTTCATCTGGAAGGTGAAGGACTTGTCCTGGTAGTAGGTGATCACCACCGGGACCGGCGAGCCCTTCTCCATTTCCTGCGACTGCGCGTTGAACGCCTTGCAGAACTCCATGATGTTGATGCCGCGCTGGCCAAGCGCGGGACCGATCGGCGGCGACGGGGTCGCGGACCCAGCCGGCACCTGCAGTTTCAGAAAACCTACGATCTTCTTTGCCATACGTCTGTTCCCAGTCACATGAGCCGGCGATTCCGGCGGGAATGGCGTGGTCCGGTTCCGGCGGCTGGCAACCGCCCTCGCCTCCCACGTCCGACTAAACGGTCAGGTCTCTCGACCTGAATTCAGCAGTTCTCCGCCATTTCGCGGCTTCGCGAATGGCGCACTTCAGTAGATGCCAGGCACCCGTTGAACTCGCTCGGAGCCGTTAGAGCTTTTCGACCTGGGCGTATTCGAGTTCCACCGGGGTGGCCCGGCCAAAGATCGACACGGCGACCTTGAGACGAGCCCGGACCTCGTCGACCTCTTCGATCTGCCCGGAAAACGAGGCGAACGGACCGTCCGAGACGCGCACCTGCTCGCCGACCTCAAAGCTGACCGACGGCTTGGGCCGTTCGACACCCTCCTGTACCTGCTGGAGGATACGTCGCGCTTCGGCGTCGGAGATCGGGATCGGTTTCTTGTCGGCGCCGAGAAATCCGGTGACCTTGGGCGTGTTCTTGATGAGGTGATAGGCCTCGTCCGACATCGCCATCTTAACCAGCACGTAGCCCGGAAAGAACTTGCGATCGGCGTCGACCTTCCGCCCGCGCCGAATCTCGACCACCTTTTCGGTCGGCACGAGAATTTCCTCGAAGGCGTCACCCAGTCCTGCGGCGATGGCCTTCTCGCGAATGGAATCGGCGACCTTGCGCTCGAAATTCGAGTAGGCGTGGACGATGTACCACTTCTTTTCCATCTGGGCCTTGTCCGTCTTGGGCCGGGCCTCCGCGATTGCGAGTGCCTGCATCTATGAGCTGCCGACGCCGACCAGGAAGGACACGCCATAACTGATCGCCAGATCGGCGAGCAGGAAGAATATGCTCGCAAGGGCCGCCATCACGAGCACCATCACCGTCGAGATCATGGTCTCACGCCGGCTCGGCCAGACCACCTTGGCGGTCTCGGCGCGCACCTGCTGGAGGAAGGCGAAGGGGTTGGTTCTTTCGGCCATCGGGGATCTCGCAAGCGATCGCGCGAAAACGTCGCGCGCGCCCTGTTCGGGCCGGTTACATAAGGCTTGGACGCGGGATACTCAAGCCAAACTTTGCCGAGCGGCAGTTGGGGGCGGTCATTTCACGCCGTCCGGGCCCGGGACGCCGCCGCCTCAATCCCTTCGACCGAGACAGACGGCACGCCGAGGGTCGCGAGCAGCCGGCGCGTTTCGGCGACTGATCCGTCGATGTCGATCCCACGGCAAGCGTCCTCCACGACCACCACTTCAAAGCCGGCCGCAAAGGCGTCCTCAGCGGAGTAGCGGACACAGAAATCGTAGGCGAGTCCGGTGAGGAAGACCCGCTTCAGCCCGCGCTCGCGAAGGTAACCGGCCAGCCCGGTCGGCGTATTGTGATCGTTCTCGAAGAGCGCCGAGTAGGAATCGATTCGAATACGATACCCTTTACGGACGATCATCTCCGCGTGCGGAATGTCGAGGTCGCGGCGAAACTCGGCGCCGGCGGCCCCCTGGATACAGTGGTCAGGCCACAGGATCTGCGGACCATAAGGCAGTTCGATCACGTCATAGGGCTGCGCGCCAGGATGGCTGGAAGCGAAGGAGCGGTGGCCAGTCGGATGCCAGTCCTGGGTCAGGACGACATGGGAGAAGGCCCTTGCGAGCCGGTTGACGAGCGGAACGACCTCGTCGCCATTCGGCACCGCAAGCGCGCCGCCCGGACAGAAATCGTTCTGGATGTCGACCACGAGGAGAACGTCCTCCGTCCCCGGCCTCATATGCGCCTTCACCGATTTGCTCCCCTTGTCCCACTATACGGTACCGTTGCGAACGAACAGACGCCGAGTCATGCGAAACCGACGAAGCAATACTGTCGAGACAGGAAGCAGCCCTGCCTCGGCCCGACTGCCGACGGAGGACGAGATCAACACGTCCCACCTGCATCAAGGTGCGATTTCCGCGGCCTTGGACCCTATCGGCGTATCAAGATGGAGGAGGTCCGTCACCCGCTCGCTGGATCGGCTCCACCGCGCACACTGCCGGCGAGGCAGGGCCTTCAACAGGTCGACCTGGCAGAGGTCCGGTGGCTTGTCCCGTCTATCCGCCCGCAAGCGGACGTCCGCGGCCTAGCGAATGGCAGGGGCAGAGGGACTCGAACCCACGGCCTGCGGTTTTGGAGACCGCCGCTCTACCAACTGAGCTATACCCCTAGCGCAACAGTCGAGGTGATGCCTCAACCAGGCTCCTCTTGCAAGTGGTCCTTGGTGTACGATCGGCGTGCCATGCGGAACTCCAACTGCTCCAGGCGCTTCACCGCACCACCGCGGCATTCTGGAAGCGCCTGCCCTGTGTCCACCGTCGCGCAGGCGACGGCAAAAAGGGTAACCTTGGGCTTCCTCGTTTTCGCCGCGTGTCCGGTCGAATCCCGGGGCTCCTGGTGGAGCGAATTTGACATTTGAGTCCCAGATGGGTCTCGGGCCGTTCTTGAATGTCGAATTCCAAAGCTCCGCTAGCAACATATAGTGGCTAGTGGTCCTCGTGGCTCCAAGATTCGCTCTGAGCCTGGATGCAAAGGGTAGCGAATGCCGGAGTCGGACCACTAGCCTCGGTCGCGGAACTTGTTGACGATCGGGTATCGCCTGTCTCTTCCGAAGTTCTTGCGGGTGATCTTCACGCCGGGCGCCGCCTGCCGGCGCTTGTACTCGGCGATGAAGAGCAGTCGTTCGACCTTCCGCACAGTTTCGATGTCGTGGCCGCGGAGCGCGATGTCGGCGACCCGCATCTCCTCCTCGACCAGGCACTCGAGGATGTCATCCAGCACCTCGTAGGGCGGGAGCGAATCCTGATCGGTTTGATTCTCGCGAAGCTCGGCCGACGGGGCTCGGGCAATGATGTTCTCGGGGATGACCACGCCACCCGGGCCGAGCACTCCCTCCGGCTTGTGGGCATTCCGCCAGTGCGCGAGCTCGTAAAGCTCGGTCTTGTAGAGGTCCTTCACCGGGTTGAAGCCGCCGTTCATGTCGCCGTAGAGCGTCGCGTAGCCGACCGACATCTCCGATTTGTTGCCGGTCGTGAGCACCATCGGGCCGAACTTGTTGGAGATCGCCATGAGGATGGTGCCGCGCGTGCGGCTCTGGAGATTCTCTTCGGTGATGTCCGGCGCCCGACCTTCGAACACCGGCTTAAGCGCCGCCTCGAAGGCTTCTACTGGCGCGTAAATCGGCACGATATCGTAACGCATGCCGAGGGTCGCGGCGAGGGCCGCGGCATCGGTCAAGCTCTCCTCCGCGGTGTACCGGTAAGGCAGCATGACGCAGTGGACTCGGTCCTTGCCGAGGGCGTCGACCGCCATCGTCGCCACCACGGCTGAGTCGATGCCGCCGGAAAGACCGAGCACGACGCCTGGGAAGCCGGTCTTGTTGACGTAGTCGCGAAGCCCGAGAACGCAGGCCCGCCAGTTCGCCTCCTCCAGCCCGGGCAGAGCGGCAAAACGGCCGTCGATACAGCGCCACCCGAGACGAGCGTCCTTCTTCCAGGTGACGGTCGCCACCGCCTCCGCGAACTGCGGCATCTGGAACGCGAGCGTGCGATCGCCGTGGAGGCCGAAAGACCCACCGTCGAACACCAACTCGTCCTGGCCGCCGCACTGGTTGGCATAGATCATCGGCAGGCCGGTCTCGACCACACGGGCAACCGCCACCTGCTGCCGGACCTCCGCCTTGCCCTGCCAGTAGGGCGAGCCGTTCGGCGTCACGAGGAACTCGGCGCCGGTCTCGAGCAGGCATTCGCAGACCTGCTCGAACCAGATGTCCTCGCAGATCGGCAGGCCGAGGCGGAGGCCACGGAAGCCGACCGGTCCCGGCAGCGGCCCCACCTCGAACACGCGAAGTTCGTCGAAGACGCCGTAGTTCGGAAGCTCCACCTTGTAGCGGAGTGCCTGAACGCTGCCGTCGTCGAGGAGCGCGACGGCGTTGTAGACCTTGCCGTCCTCGGGCCAGGGGGTGCCGACGACCACACCCGGGCCCCCATCGGCCGTGTCTTTGGCCAAAGACAAGACGGCGGCGCGGCACGCGTCCTGGAAGGCGGGCTTGAGGACCAGATCCTCCGGCGGGTAGCCGGCGATGAACAACTCGGACAGGATGAGAAGATCGGCCCGATCGGCCGCGGCCTGCGCCCGCGCGGCGCGCGCCTTCCTCAGGTTGCCCTCGATGTCGCCGACGATCGAATCGAGCTGGGCGACGGAGAAGCGGATGCTGTCGGTGATCTGGGCCATGGCGGCGGGGTTTAGCGCGACGGGATCGAGGCGGCAATCACCGCTACCCGACATGCTCCCTTAGGAAAGCGGTGGTGCGATCGCGCGCGACCCGCGCGGCCTCGCCGCGCCAGGCGGCGTGGCCCTCACGGTTGAAGGCGTGTCCGGCCTCCTTGTAAGTGAAGACCGCGACCAGCGCGGGATCGGCCGCAGCCCTGATCTTCGCCACATCGCTCATCGGGATGCCCGGATCGTCCTCGCCGAAATGGAGCATCACAGGGCAGCGCGGCTTCTCCTCGACATGGTCCGCGATGGCTCCGCCGTAGTAGCCGACCGCCGCCGCGATGCCATCCAGTCGAGCCGCACCAAGCCAGGCCAGCGTGCCGCCCAGGCAGTATCCAACGATGCCAACCCTTCCCGAGGAGCCGAGGGCCTCGACACAGGTGGCGATGTCATTGAGCATGTGCTCAGTCGCGATTGCCTTCCGGATCGCAATCCCGCGCTCGACATCGGCCTTGTCGTATCCGAGGTCAACGCCGCGCTCCGCCCGGTCGAAGATCGCCGGCGCGACGACCCGGTAGCCCTCCTCCGCGAAGCCGTCGGCGACCCGTCGGATGTGGGCATTGACGCCGAAGATCTCCTGAACAACCACCAGCCCGCCGCGCACCACGCCCGAAGACGGAGTCTTCTCGTAAGCGGCGAAGCTGTGGCCGTCGGCAGACTTGAGAGTGATTTCCTTGCCCATGCATATTCTCCGATCCGCTGGATTGGGGGCGACCCCTACGGCTCTACCGGCGCCGCTACGGCTGCGTCAGGCAAGTTCGCCCCTAGCCCGGCGTCGCCGCCATTCATGCCAGACGAGCACGATGACGACGAGGTCGAACACTGTCAGCACGACGAGAAAGGGCGAGTGAGTGAATGTGAAACGGTGCACCTGGTAGACGATGAAGGCGGCGAACGCCACCAGCGACACCGGGTAGGCCCAAGCCTGGTTCCGCCAGAGCCCGACGACCAGTCCGAGCTTGATGATCCCGTGGCTCGCAAGATAGAGCACGGCGAAGGTCTTGGCGTCGACCGAAAAACTCTCCGCCCATTGGGCGATCCAGTTGGCGAGTCGGTCCTCCGGGTGATGGATCAACTCCTTCGCCACCAGCCGCACAACCGCATTCGAGAGTACCCGAACATCAATAAGGGCCAGCAGCAGGGCCACGATCAACTCCAGAATCGCGTCGGCCGCCTTGATTGCAAGGGTTACGACGAAGACCTGATGAACGCGTCTCTCTTCGGCGGGTGTCATATGCGCGACTGCCGGAATCCGGCGCTGTCACGCAGACGCGCGACGGCCGGGGTCCAGTCTGAATGCGATTCGGGCTTGATCACGGTGCGCTCAGATGCCGACGGGACAATTGACAGGAGCATGCAGGCCAACGCGCTTCAAGTGCCGTCGAGTTTCAAGCTTCGATCGGCGGCAAGGCCCCTGGCGTCGATCTCGACCAGACGACCGACGCATGGGGCGGTATGAGAAGGAAGACCGACGCGGTCCATGCCGATGGGGCGCGGTGACCCTCCGCCCGCCGTATTCCGTCCCTGCGTCGTGCACGCCGTCCGCGAGGGGCCGCAAGGCATTTCGCGCCGAATGCAAGGCGTCACATCCCGTCTGGCGGGGACGATCAGCGAATGTCTATGAAGTCGGCGATCATCGCCGACCCCTACCAGCCTCCGACCCACCCGCAGGCGGCGTCCGTCCTCAGACGATCGCCATCACCGGCGCCCGCCCTGCCTGTTCCTGCCGGTCGTGCTTGAGGAGCTCCGCCACCAGGAACGCAAGCTCCAGCGCTTGATCGGCGTTGAGCCGCGGATCGCAATGCGTGTGATAACGGTCCGACAGGTCCTCGGCCGAGATGGCGCGGGCGCCGCCGGTGCACTCGGTGACGTTCTTGCCGGTCATCTCGATATGGATGCCGCCGGGATGGGTTCCCTCGGCGCGATGGACGAGGAAGAAGGTCTCGACCTCGCGGAGGATGCTCTCGAACGGCCGTGTCTTGTAACGGTTGAGGGTGATCGTGTTGCCGTGCATCGGATCGCACGACCATACCACGTTCCGCCCTTCCCGCTTAACCGCGCGGATCAACTGCGGCAGGTGATCCTGCACCTTGTCGGCGCCGAACCGGCCAATGAGCGTCAGCCGCCCGGGCTCGTCCTCCGGATTGAGGATATCGATGAGGCGGATGAGGTCGTCCGGCTTGAGCGACGGGCCGCACTTCAGGCCGATCGGGTTCTTGATGCCCCGCGCGAACTCGACATGCGCGTGATCGAGCTGCCGGGTCCGATCACCGATCCAGATCATGTGGCCGGAGGTCGCGTACCAGTCGCCGCTCGTCGAATCGACGCGGGTCATCGCCTGCTCGAAGCCGAGGAGCAGGGCCTCGTGGCTCGTGTAGAAATCCGTCGTCCGCATTTCCGGGTGCGATTCCGGATCGATGCCGCAGGCGCGCATGAAGTCGAGCGACTCGGTGATCTTGTTGGCCAGTTGCTCGTAGCGATGCGCCTGCGGGCTGTCCTTGACGAAGCCGAGCATCCAGCGATGCACGTTCTCGAGGTTGGCATAGCCGCCGGTGGCGAAGGCACGCAGGAGATTCAGCGTCGCCGCGGACTGCCGGTACGCCATCTCGATGCGGTTGGGGTCCGGCGTGCGGGATGCCGGGTCGAACTCGATGCCGTTGATGATGTCGCCGCGATAGCTCGGCAGCTCGACCTCGCCCTGGCGCTCCATGCCGGACGAGCGCGGCTTCGCGAACTGGCCGGCAATGCGGCCGACCTTCACCACCGGCACGGCGCCGGCATAGGTCAAGGCGACCGCCATCTGCAGGAAGACCCGGAAGAAGTCGCGGATGTTGTCGGCCTGATGCTCGGCGAAGCTCTCGGCGCAATCCCCGCCCTGGAGGAGGAAGCTCTCGCCCGCCGCGACCTTCGCAAGGCTCTTCTTGAGCTTCCGCGCCTCCCCTGCAAAAACCAGCGGCGGATAGGTCGCGATCCGCTTCTCGAGCGCGGCAAGCGCATCGAGGTCCGGATAGACGGGAACCTGCTCGATCGGTTTCGAGCGCCAGCTGTCGGGGGTCCAGCCCTTCTTCATCGTACTCTCCTGAGACCGACGCGGCGGCCTGTCCAACCTGATGGATTGGCACGATTGTTGCCGTCGCGGGCGGGTTATACATGGGCGACGCGGTTTTTGCCACAAGAGACGTCGGCCGCTTTCAGGCCGCTCGAACCGGCAATCGCGAAGGCGCCCGTCAGCTCGCCGATGCGAGTTTGGGCTCAGCGGCAGGGTCGCGCCGATGACGCTCGGCCGGTTTCCGCATGGTGACGATCTCTTCCGACTGCGTCGGGTGGACCGCCATCGTGGCATCGAAATCGGCTTTGGTCGCCCGCATCCTGACGGCGATCCCGACGAGTTGGGCCATCTCGCCTGCGCCGTGTCCCACGGCATGAAAGCCGAGGACCCGGTCGGTGTCGGCGTCGACAACGAGTTTCACCAGCATCCGTTCGTCGCGGCCGGCGACGCGGTGGTGGAGCGGCTTGAAGGTCGACCGGTAGATATCGACCGAAGGATAGCGCGCGAGCGCCGTCTCTTCGGTGAGGCCAACCGTGCCCGCCTCCGGCTGGGAGAACACCGCGGTCGGGATGCAGTCATAGTCGAGCGTGATGGAGGCCCCGCCGAAAAGATTCTCGGCGACGGCGTGCCCTTCGCGGATCGCGACCGGCGTGAGGTTCACACGGTCGGTCACGTCTCCGACCGCGTAGATGTTGTCGACACTGCTCCTGGAGAAGGCGTCGACCACGATCTCACCCAGCTTGCCCAGCGCGACGCCGGCCTCCTCAAGCCCGAAGCCTGCGGTGTTGGGCCTTCGGCCCATCGCCAAAAGGACGGTGTCGGCCGCGATGCGGCGGTCGTGAAGCGTCACCCCGACAAACCCGGTCTCCGTCTTCTCGATCGCGGTGATCATGTCGCCGCAGATCACCTCGACACCGCGCTTCGCCATACCCGCATGGACCATCCGGCGGATGTCGCCGTCGAAGCGGCTCAGGATCTCGTGACCGCGATAAAGAACGGTTGTCTTCGCCCCGAGCCCGTTGAAGACGCCCGCAAACTCCACCGCGATGTATCCGCCGCCCACCACCAGCAGCCGCTCCGGCATGCGATCGAGGTGGAACATCTCGTTCGAGGTCACGGCATGCTCGAGGCCAGGAATGGCCGTCCCCCGCACCGGCCAACCGCCCGTCGCGACTAGGATATAGCGGGTGGTGACGGTCCGCCCGTCGGCCAAGAGCCTGATCCGGTGTTTATCTTCAATGACTGCGCGGCTGCGGATGAGTTCCGCGCCCGACTTCTCGAGGTTGCGAATGTAGATGCCGCTGAGCCAGTTGACGTCGGCCCGGACGTGGTCGCGAAGCGTCGGCCAGTCGAAGCGGAGGCCATCGATGGTCCAGCCGAAACCGACCGAATCTTCCACCGCTTCGGCGAATTCCGAGGCATGCACGAGCAGCTTCTTCGGAACGCAGCCACGAATTACGCATGTGCCGCCGACCTGGTCTTCCTCCGCGATCGCGACGCGCGCACCGAGTTCGGCCGCGATGCGGGCCGCCCGAACGCCTCCGGATCCCGCGCCGATAACGAACAGATCGTAATCGAATTCGCTCACCAGATCGCTCCGCCGCTGCGATCGGCGGTCAGAGCTCGAAGCCTTTTTGGGTCAGGGCCTCGCGCGACATTTCGTACATTTCCTCGCCGACGCGCGTGCTCCAGGACTCAACGGACTGAAGAGACTCCTGGATGACGCGCGGACCGATCTCGGCGAACTTCTGGCCCGTGGGGCTTCTGTAGAATTCGGCAATCGTGACGAGTTCGTCCTCGGTGAAGTTCTTCGCCCAGACCCGCGCCACGGCCTCGTCGAGATCCTGACGGCGGGCGGCGAGCTGCAGCGCGACCTCTTCGACGGTGGCGCTGATCTCCTGATGGAGGTCCGGCCTGACGCGGATCAGCCGGCTCTTGATGCGCTCGGCGATCGCCGGCAGCACCGAGTCGAAACCGCGCGCCGCGCCAGCGCTCTGAACCGCGACGATCGCGGCATCGATATGCGACTGGGACAAATCCTGCGCGCCCGCCTGCCCGCCAAAGGCAGCAGCAACGACCAGCGCAGCAAGACCGATCCGAATGCGTGATACGATCATCTTCGGGAAGCTCCTGTTGGTTTTCAGGCCTCTACGGAAAAAGCCACTCAACGCTATCGTCGCGACCAATGACAGCGGCCGAGGCGAGGCCGAGGAAAAGGCCGTGCTCGACGACGCCGGGAATCGAATTCAGCACCACCGCCAGCGCCGCCGGATCGGGAATCCGGCCGAAGGATGCGTCAAGAATATGGTGGCCGCCATCGGTGAGGAAAGCATGGCCGTCCTCGAGGCGGAGCGATATCAGCCCAGACAGGCCCAGCCGCCCTGCCCTCTCCTCAATAGCCTTCTTGGTTGCGGCCAAGCCGAATGGCACCACCTCGATCGGCAGTGGAAACGTCCCGATCACATCGACGAGCTTGGATTCGTCGGCCGCCACCAACATCCGGCGCGATGCCGCCGCCACCATCTTTTCCCGCAGCAACGCGCCACCGCCGCCCTTGACCAGCGTCAGGCCCGGACCGATCTCGTCGGCGCCGTCCACCGTCAGGTCCAGGATCGGCTCGAGGTCGAGGGTCGTCAGCGGTATCGCCTCCGACTCGGCCAGACGGGCGGTACGCTCCGAGGTCGGGACGCCGACGATGTCGAGCCCCGAACGCACGCGATCGCCGAGAACCCGGATGAAAGCCTCCGCCGTCCGCCCGGTCCCGAGCCCGAGCTTCATGCCCGGCGTAACCTCGGCAAGCGCCGCCTCGGCCGCCCGGATACGCTGCGCCTCGTTGCCCGGCTGCTTGTTGCTCATGCAGTGACGCCGAGAGACGGGACCGGCGCGACGCCGCGGCCGCCAAACATGGAAAGACCGCCGGTCATCGCCGCTTCCGCGGCAATGGCGCTGACTGTTCTCGTTCGCCACAGTCCGTCTGTCTCATAGCGCTTCCCGGATTCCACAGGCGGCTTGTTAGCACTTGCCGTCGCGCGGCGGCAATCCACGGCGCTTCATTCGGAGACGGTGACGCGTTCGGGCTAACGACGGTTCTCGACCGCCCCCTGGTGCGATCCGTTGGGGGCCGGGTTTGATTCGGTCGGCTCCGTGGAAGCAATTCTCGGCAAGACGTCGCGTTTCGGCAGGTATACGTTTTCCTCGGCCGGGAATGAACGGTCCCGCACGGCTTCGGCATAGGCGTTCACGGCGCCTCGGATCTCGTTTGCGAGGTTTCCGAAGCGTCTGACGAACTTCGGAACGGTGGCGCTGAGGCCGAGCATATCCTCGAGCACCAAAATCTGACCGTCGCAGGCTGGCGAGGCTCCGATGCCAATTGTCGGCACCGCAACAAGACCGGTGATCTCGCGCGCAAGCGGCTCAACCACCGCCTCGACCACTACGGCGAAAGCGCCGGCCGCGACAACGGCCTCAGCATCGGCACGGATCGTCTCGGCGGCGTGCGGATCACGCCCTTGTACCTTGAAGCCGCCGATGGTGTTGAAGGCCTGCGGCGTCAGCCCGACATGGCCCATCACCGGGATACCGCGATCGACCAGGAAGCGGATGGTCTCCGCCATGCGCTGACCGCCCTCGAGCTTCACCGCGCCGCAGCCGGTCTCCTTCATCACCCGCGCGGCGGTGCGAAACGCTTCGGCCGGGCTTTCCTCATAGCTGCCGAATGGCAGGTCGATGACGACCAGCGCGCGACGGGCTCCCCGCATCACCGCCTTCCCCTGCAGGATCATCATGTCGAGGGTGACGGGCAGCGTCGTCTCGAGACCGTGCATGACCATGCCGAGCGAGTCGCCGACCAGGATGAAGTCGACCACCTCATCCAGGATGCGCGCCGTGTGGGCGTGATAGGCCGTGAGCGCCACGATCGGCTCGCCGCCCTTGCGGGCGCGGATGTCATTCGCCGTAAGACGGCGAGTTTGAACTTCGACGGACATTTGTCTGATCGGACTCCTATAGCCCCGGCGTGACGCCGAAGGCCCATTCATGAAGATGCCAAATCAGCGCCCCGTAAAGGACGACACCGGCAACGACGGCGACGATGTCATACCCGCCCGATGGTCTGACGATCGGAGCACGTTGGCTGCCCGGCTGAGCGGCGATTTCGATGACGGCCCAGGCGAGGAAGGCTCCGAACAGAACAACCGCCGCCAGGTCGCCGTTCACAAGTAGGTGAGCGAACGCCCACAACGCGGTGCCGATGAGCAATGGGTGACGTGTGATGCGCCGGATATGACCGGGAGGAATGGCGCTCGCCACGGCAAGAACCAGGGCTGGAAGCATGAGGGCGAAGCTGAGGTGGCGAAGGCCGAGCGGCGGCACATACACCATGCCTGTTTCCGTGACGGCTCGGGAGAACCCTATGATAATCAGAGCGAATCCGGCTATTGCGATGATGGAGTAGAGTCCCTTCCAGGCCCCCACCCCAAGGCGCTCGACCATGCCGTCGCGCCACCACGGAGCAACCATCCTCAGCGAATGGACTCCCAGGAACAGGATCAGTCCGGCGACCAGAACTATCACGGCTGCCCTCTTTTTGCGCAGCGCAGCATTAGCATGCAAGTGAACACGGTTACATGTTGTTTATCGAGCAGACGCTATCGTAGCCTATGGCCTGACAGGAGGGCTGAGTCTCGATTTGGGAAGTCGAGACGCTATCAAACAGAGGGCTGGACCGTCATGAAAGTACTGGCATTCATCGTTGCCATTGCGGCGCTCATGTTCACGTTGCCGGCTGACGCCGCCACCGTCGAGGCAAAAATCTCGATCGGAAACCAGCGCATGTACGTCACCGTGAATGGCGTGCGGAAGTACACTTGGTCGGTCTCGACCGGCCGCTCCGGTTATCGCACGCCGACCGGAACTTACCGGCCGCAACGGCTGGTGAAAATGCATTACTCAAGCAAGTACGACAACGCACCGATGCCGCATTCGGTGTTCTTCTATGGCGGCTACGCCATCCACGGCACCAACGCAGTGGGCAGTCTCGGGCGCCCTGCTTCGCACGGATGCGTGCGCCTGGCTCCCGGCAACGCGGCAACGCTCTATTCGCTCGTCTCGAAATACGGGATGGGCAACACCCGCGTGATCGTCACCCGCTAGCCGTTTCGAACGAGACGGCGAGGTCTGGAATGAGAACCAGAATTCTTTCGCTCCTGGCGGCGGCGGCGTTTGCCGCCGTCGGCAGCGATAGGGCGTCGGCCGCGATGATCGACACCATGCAGGTCGCGAGCATTACGCCCGACATCCTCACCGACAACACGCGCGAGGTGCCCGGGGCGCCCATTGTGGTCCGGGTGGACCTGTCCGAGCAGCGTATGTACGTCTATCGCGACGAGCGGCTCGTCCACACGTTCCCCGTGTCGAGCGGTCGGGGCAAGTACGGTACGCCGACGGGTCGGTGGAACGCCTACTGGCTCTCGCCCAAACATCGATCCAGGAAGTACAACAACGCTCCCATGCCCTGGGCCGTCTTCTTCCATGAAGGCTATGCCATCCATGGAACGACCGACCTCCGCAACCTCGGTCGGCCGGCATCGCACGGCTGCATCCGGCTGCATCCGGACAATGCCAGGACGTTCTTCAAGATGGTCGAAGCCAGCGGCAAGGAAAGCACGCTGGTCTCTATCGTCCGCTAGAGCCGTCGCCGTCAGTCGGCGGCGGTGATCCTCAGGATCTCGCCGTCGGACTGATCCGTCAGGACGTACAGCGCGCCGTCCGGACCGACTTCGACATCGCGGATTCGGTGGCCCAACGCGCCGAGCAATTCCTCTTCGCCCGTAACCCGATCACCATCGAGTTCGAGACGCATCAGGCTGGCACCGGCGAGCGCGCCCACGAAGAGGTCCCCCTGCCACTCCGCAATTTCATCGCCTTCGTAGAAGGCCATGCCCGACGGCGCGATAGACGGCGTCCACGACCAGACCGGCCGCGCGAACTCGGGCGGATGTTCGTCGAGAGAGGTTATCGGATCGCCCGAATACTCCGTGCCGTAGGAGAAGACCGGCCAACCGTGATTGTCGCCGGCCTTCGGGATCGCGACCTCGTCGCCCCCACGCGGCCCGTGCTCATGCGTCCAGATCTCGCCCGTTGCCGGGTTGAGCGCCATGCCCTGGGGATTGCGATGGCCATAGGACCATATCTCCGGCATCGCCTCCGACTGTCCCACGAAGGGGTTGTCGTCGGGCGTGGAGCCATCGTCCCGGATCCGGATGACCTTGCCGAGATGGGTGCCGAGATCCTGGGCCAACACCCGGAACTGCGGCGAGGAGCGCTCGCCAAGCGTTGCGAACAGGAAGCCATCGCGGTCGAACACCAGCCGCGAACCGAAGTGATTGTTGCTGCGGACCTTCGGCATCTGGCGGAAGATGACTTCGACGTCGCTCAGCGCCGTCATCTCGCCGTTGAGACGGCCGCGCGCGATGGCCGTGCCATTTGTTCCGCCGTCGCCGGCTTCGGAATAGCTCCAGTAGACAAGGCGGTTGTCGGCGAAATCCGGGTGAAGCGTCACGTCAAGAAGACCGCCCTGGCCCCGCGCAACCACGTCTGGCACACCGTCGATCGGCGCCGACACGTCGCCACGACTCGTCACGTGGCGCAGGTTCCCGCTCCGCTCCGTTATCAGCATACCCCCGTCGGGCAGGAAGGCGATGCCCCAGGGGTGATTCAGGCCAGCGGCGAAAGACTCGACCCGTATGGGGAGTTCCTGCGTCTCGAAGAAGTCCTCCGCGCTGGCGGGAAGCGCGCAGATCAGCGGCGTCAAGACGAGACCGGCAATAGTGGTTCTGAGCATGTCTACCTCAATGTCCTTGCCCAGCCAGGAGGGGATATGGTGCAGCGGCCCGCCAGGACAATCACCAGCAAGCATGCGAGCGTTCAAATCCGATGACGTGTTCGTGTACGTAGCCTCAGTCGCAAGCAACGCCCAAGTGGGCATTGGCGTTGTCCACCATGTCATGCGAGATAATTAGCGAAGGCGGGGGGCTGGCATGAATTCAGGTAACGCCGATCCGAGGGTGACGACCCTGATGCTTGCCGTCACCGGCATCGAGGCGCTCGTGCTCTTTGGCGCCGGCGTCGGGCTTGTGGTCCAGCCAGCCGTCATAGGCGCGATCTGGCCGTGGCCGCTCACGCCTTTCAACGCCGCCTTCCTCGGCGCCGTCTATTCGGCGTCCCTCGTCAGCGCCGCCGCCCTAACCGTCGTTGGCCGCTGGTCGCCTGCCCGGATCGTCGTCCCCATGATCCTGGTCTTCACGACGATCGTGCTCGTCGTGTCCCTGGCCCATCCCGGGCGCTTCGATGCGGGGTGGGCCACTTGGCTCTGGTTCTTCCTCTACCTCGCACTCCCGATCAATGCGGCCGGGCATGTCTGGCTCTACCGCGGCTTGCCGCCGGCCGATCCGGAGCCGCCGACTCCCGGCTTTCGAGGCGTTCTCCTGATCGCAACGGCGATTTTCGGCCTCTACGGATTGGCGCTGCTGATCGCTCCCGAGGCGGTCGGAAGTCTCTGGCCCTGGCCCATCGACGCCTTCCACGGCCGCCTCTATAGCGTTACGTTCCTGACGCCAGCGATCGGCCTCTACCTTCTCAGCCGCGCGGCGTCCTGGGCGGAACTGTGGACCATGGGCCTGACGCTCCTCGCCCTCGGCCTGCTTGCGGTCTTCGGACTCGCCGTCACCGATGTTCGCACCGATCGCATCGATTGGGCCGGTCCGAGCACGTGGAGCTATGTCGTCCCCTTCGGCCTCGTGGCTGCTCTGGGCTTCGGGCTTTGCCGTGCCGCGCAACAACACCGAAAGCGTCCTTCTGGCCCTCTCGCCGCCGACGGCCTTTACATCGCGCCGCGCTGGCTGGCGCTGGTCTTCGGCATCGCCTTCGTCACAGCGGGTCTTGCAGGCCTTCTGCCCGTCTTCACGCACCCGATGCCTGCCGATGCACCCCACCTCCACGTCGATGCAGCCTATGGCCTGCTGATCGGACTCTACCCGGTCAATCTCGTCCACTCCCTGTTCCACCTCGCGGTCGGGCTCTTGGGCATCGCGGCCTTCGTGCGCCCGTCGTTCGCGCTGAGCTATGTTCGAGCCTTCGCCGTCGTGCTCGCCGCGTTGACCGTCATGGGCCTGATCCCGGGCCTCGATACGGCTTTCGGCGTCGCCCCACTGTTCAGCCACGACGTGTGGCTCCATGGCATCGAAGCGCTCGCGGCGGCCTATGTCGGCTGGATCATGACGGCGCCACCCCGATCCGTCGATAGCGGCAGGGCCCGTCCGGCCTAAGGATCGGGGCCTTCGATACCGGTCGCAACGAAACCAGCCGGGTCGAGCACGAAGGCGCGCATCAAGCGAAAGTGCTCCGTGTCCTCGAGGTCCACCGGCTCGAGTCCCGCACGGTCAAGTCGCAGCAGGCGCGCGCCGGGATAGGCCATAAGGACGGGCGAATGGGTGGCCATGATCACTTGGATGATCCCGGACTGGTCCATCCGGCGGAGGAGCCGCAGGAACTCAACCTGTCGCGATGGCGACAACGCCGATTCCGGCTCGTCGAAGATGAACAGACCCTGTCGGCGGCAGCGTTCCTCGAAGAACCGGAGAAAGCCCTCGCCGTGAGAATGCGACAGGTAGTCCGGCGGCGGTCCGCCGAACGGCTCCCGCGCAGCATCATCGAGATAGCGCGCCACGGTGAAGAAGCTTTCGGCGCGAAAGAACCAACCGTTGGTCAGTTTCGGCAGCCACGCGGCCCGGAGCGCAGCCGAAAGGGCACCGCCATCGGCGGCCAGGGCGCGGTCATGGTCCGTGGGCCTGTAGCCTTTGCCACCTCCGGCGCGGTCGTAGCCCGCAAGCGCGGCAATGGCCTCAAGCAGCGTCGACTTTCCCGTGCCATTCTCGCCGACGATGATCGTGATCGCACGATCGAAGGCGAGGTCGAAGCCGTCCAGGAACGGCAGGGAGAAGGGATAGGCGCGCCCCTCCGGCAATCTTGCCGGATCGAGCCAGAGCCTGCGCAGATACGGCGCCTTGAGGTTGATCGGCGCCTTTCGCCGTGATGCCATCGCTGCCACGAGCCTAACCCGAGGGACGATGTCAACCGCCTCGCGAGAGGTGCGCCCGACGCTGGCCGAACATATGGCACCTCCCATCTTCGTCCTGAGGCGATCCGTTGAACGCGGCCTGCGTCCCCGCTATGGCTTTGCTGGCAGGGGGATGGCGAGCGTCTCCGACGCTTGCTGCCGAGGAAGGGGTCGAACCCATGGATCTGATGTACTGGATCGCCGCCTCGCCCATATGGCTCGCGGTTCTGGTAATCGTGATCGTCCCCACGGCCATCACCATGTGCGGGCCGATCGTGGTCCGGCGACTCGTCAGCATGGAACGAATCGTCGGCAACAACGAGGTCGCAGGATTCAAGTTCGCCACGCTCGGTGTCATCTACGCCGTCCTCCTCGGGCTGGTGGTGATCTCGGTCTGGGAGAAATACGCCGAAGCCGACAGTGCAGTGACCCAGGAGTCAGGGGCGCTGGCATCGTTGTACCGGCTGGCCGGTGGGCTCGCCACGGACGATCAACAGAAGCTTCGCGCCAGTCTCACCGGATATGCCGAATCGGTCGCCGCAGACGACTGGCCCGCGATGGCCGAAGGCCGGGAAAGCGGAGAGACGCGAAATGCGCTCGGCTCGGTCTACGCGGTGATCCTTGGCATCCAGGTCGCAACCCCGCGCGACGCCGTGCTTCTCGACGCGTTGCTGACGCAGGCCGATCTCGTGACCGACGCGCGGCGCGAGCGGGTTTCGCTGGCCGAGGGCGTCGTCCCGTCGGCGATCTGGCTTGTCCTCTTCCTCGGCGCCGCGCTGACGCTGGGCTTCACGTTCTTCTTCGGCGTGGAGAATCTCCGGGCACAGGTGGTGATGGCCGGCATTCTTGCGCTGGTGATCTTCCTGGCGCTGTTCGTCGCCGTCTCGATCAGCCATCCCTTCACTGGACCGCTCAGCGTGCGGCCGGAGGCGATCGTCCTCCTGGCCGACGATCTCGACCCCGCTCCGGAGTAGGCTTCGCGACGTCGGCAAGACGCTGGCAGGAGGCATCGGCCCCTTGTGGTGACGCGCAAGACGATCAGCCCTATGCCCCCGGATCGACCCGCTTCTCAGGTGTATCCGGCGTCGCCTTTGGAAAGACCAACCGGAACCGGTCCGCGACGTCCTCGGGCACTCTGACCCAAGCCACGACCGAACCGTCGTCGCGATCCTCCCGCTTCAGGACCTCGCCGAAGTCGTAGAGCTTGTGCAGGTCCGCGAGCAGTTCCCCGGACAGATCTATGCGGAAAACGGGCTGCCCTGCGGAGATCCGCTGCTCGATGGCCTGCAGCAGTTCGGGAAGGCCCTCCCCCGTCAGCGCCGCCACGGAGACCACTAGCGGACTTCCGCCGCTCTTGCCATTGGCGCGGGGCGGAATGATGCGCGGCGGTCGTTCGTCCGGTGGCAGCAGGTCGATCTTGTTCCAGACCTCGATCACCCTGCCCGGCGACTCGATGTCGATGTCGAGTTCGGAGAGCACCGCAGCCACATCCTTGGACTGCGCCTCGGTATCCGGGTGCGCGATGTCGCGGACGTGGAGGATCAGGTCCGCCTCGGCCACTTCTTCCAGCGTCGCGCGGAAAGCCGCAACGAGCGTCGTGGGGAGATCGGACACAAAGCCGACGGTGTCGGAGAGGATGACGCCCGTACCATTCGGCAGTTCCACCCGGCGCAGCGTCGGATCGAGAGTGGCGAACAGCCGGTTGTCGGCGAAAACCCCGGAGCGCGTCAGCGCGTTGAACAGCGTCGACTTGCCGGCGTTGGTATAGCCGACGAGCGCGACAACCGCATGGCCGGAGCGTTTGCGACTTCGCCGCTGCAGTCGCCGGCGCGTAACGACCGTCTGGAGTTCCTTCTTGATCTTGTCGATCCGCTCCGACAAGGCCCGCCGGTCGGCCTCGATCTGCGTCTCGCCAGGACCACCGAGGAAACCGAAGCCGCCGCGCTGCCGCTCGAGATGGGTCCAGCTTCGGACGAGCCGGCTCTTCTGGTAGGTCAGGTGAGCCAACTCGACCTGCAGGCGGCCTTCCCTGGTCTGGGCGCGTTCGCCGAAAATCTCAAGGATCAGGCCGGTCCGATCGATGACCTTCGCCTTCCACGCCTTCTCGAGATTGCGCTGCTGGACGGGGGTCAGGGTATGGTCGACGATGACCAGCCCCGCCTTCTCCTCCGCGGCGAGGGCCGCGATCTCCTCGACCTTGCCGCTGCCGAAGAGGGTTGCCGGCCGGTAATCGCCCAGCGGCACGGCGATAGTGTCTACGACATCGAGGTCGATCGCGCGCGCGAGGCCCGCGGCCTCCTCGACCCGGGCGGCCGAGTCCCGGTCAGCCCCCTCCACGAGTCTCCGGCCACGCAATACAGGCACGAGGACAAGCGCCCGTCCCGGTGGTGCGGACGTCTCGTTTTCGGCTCGCGAAAGCGGCAGGTCTTCCAAGTCTGTCAATCGGCCTCCCGGCCGGCGCCTTCTTCCTGCGGCTCGAACAGCTGCAGCGGTGTACCCGGCATGATGGTGGATATGGCGTGCTTGTAGACAAGTTGCGAGTGCCCATCTCGCCGCAGCAAAACGCAGAAGTTATCGAACCAGGTCACGATCCCTTGGAGCTTTACGCCATTCACCAGGAAGATCGTCAGCGGGGTCTTGTTCTTGCGAACGTGATTCAGGAAGGTGTCTTGCAGATTTTGTGCGCGGTCCGCCATTTTGTCCGTCTCATTCTTTTTGGCTCTGCGGTAACGCCAGCCGCCCTCGCCGGTCGGCGACCGGTCCATGTCAGTTTGCCGAGTATTGTCTTGCTCGTCATCCTTGATTTTTTGAACCTTCGGTCACCTCCAAATGCCCCTCGGTCCGATGCATGGACCATGCCGGGGCGATCTCGGCATGTCGATGGAATGCGTCTCGCAGGCGCCTTGCGACCGGCCCGGGGCTGCCCGAACCTATGGTTTTGCCGTCGATGCTGACCACCGGCAGGACGATTGTCGATGCGGCGCTGATGAACGCCTCTTTCGCCCGCAGGGCTTCTGCTACCGTGAAAGGCCGCTCTTCGGCGGTCAGATTCTCCGCTCCGAGCATGTCCATGAGCACGGACCGGGTGATCCCCGGGAGGATTCCGTTGTCGGTCTGTCGGGTCACCAGTCGGCCATCGCCGGTGACGATCCAGGCATTGGTGGAGGCCCCTTCCGTCACCTTGCCATCCCGATCCACGAACCAGGCCTCGAAGGCTCCGGCGGCACGCGCTGTCTGCTTGGCGATCACATTCGGGAGGAGCCCCACCGTCTTGATGTCGACCCGCCCCCAACGGTTGTCGGGAACAGTGATGACTGCAATCCCCTCGTCGGCCCGTTTCGCACCCAGGGTCATATCGATCGAGCGTGCCGTGCCGACGATTCCGGGCTTCACGGGCGTCAGCGGGAAGGCGTGATTGCGCGGCGCGACACCGCGGCTCACCTGAAGATAGACGATTCCGTTCTGAACCCGGTTGCGATGGACCAGTTCCCGAAGGATCACCCCGATCGCCACCCGGTCCATCGGCGGCTCGATATGGATCGCCTTGAGCGATCGTTCGAGCCGCGCCATGTGCCGGGCCTCGTCGATGAGCCGTCCTCCCCTGACCTCGCAG
Organism: Bauldia sp.; assembly: GCA_022841545.1. Lineage (GTDB taxonomy): Bacteria > Pseudomonadota > Alphaproteobacteria > Rhizobiales > Kaistiaceae > Bauldia. Next base: position 23,437 of record JALHRF010000019.1, read on the forward strand.
ACTTCATAGACGCCATCACCGAGCTGGAAGGCGCGGTCTTCGACGTTTATCGCCGCCTTCCGGAGCGGAACGTAGCGACCATTGACATAAGCGATGCGGGACATGCTCAGGAGCGCCAATATGCGAGGTTGAAGGCAGCGAAGACGACGAGGACTTCCAGGCGACCGAGTACCATTACGGCGATGAAGACCAGCTTGGCAAAACCGTCGAAGTCGGAATAGGGCGTCCAGTTCGCTTCGTCGGCCCATCCCGCACCATAGAGCGGTCCGATATTCGAGAACCCGGCTATCGCTGCGGAAACCGCCGCGCCAAAGTCCGGTAGCGACATCGAAAGCAGGATCACGGCCGCCAGGATCACCAGCAGGCTGACGAACAAATTGCTGAAGATCGCCTTCATCATGTTGAAGTCGTAGCGAATGCTCCCAAAATGGGAGTCACGGACGCTGTGCGGGTAGATGAGGCTCCGCAACTCCTGGCCCGACAGGGTCAGCAGCGCGCCGATTCGGTAGAACTTGAGCCCTCCTGCCGTGGAGAGTCCGGAAGCGCCGATCAGGGCCAGAAAAAGCGCCAGCGTTATGGGAAGCGCGGATATTGCCGCCGGATGTGATTCGAAGCCGGTTGTGCTCACCAGCGAAATCCCCGTGAGGAATCCGCCACTGATCCAGTGGGGGGTGCTGTCGCCCGCCGCGCTGAGCGGATCTGCAAACAAGGCGACGTAGAGGAGCGACACCAGGACCGCGATCCCGATGACCCAGTAGCTTTCGCGATGCTCGCGGACGAATTGCCACCGTCCCTGGACGACCATCCGGTGCCAGACGACGCTGGTCGCGCCAATCAACATGAACACAGCTACGACGCTGTTTGCGAAGGGGTTGTCATAGTCCGCGAATGTCCCGTCTATCGGCATGAACCCTCCGGTCGAGACCGTCGAAAGCGCGATGCAGATCGCCTCGAATGGGGGGATTCCGGACGCGAAGAGCAGGATGACACACACGATGGTGACGGCGGAGTAGGCGATCAGGATCTTGCCGACGCTCGCGAGCAGACGCCCGGAGCGATCCTCGACGCCGGAAACCAGCGCGACCTGGCTTCGCGACAGACCACCGAGACCGGATGCCGCAAGCACAGTGACGATGGTCACGAGGGTCACAAAACCGCCGAGCCACTGAAGTTCCGCTCGGAAGAAAATGCCAGCGAACCCGACGGAGCCGACACGCTCCAGTGCCGTGGCCCCAGTCGTGGTGAACCCGGAGACGCTTTCGAACAAGGCGGTAAGGTAGTCGGTGCCGCCCGCCCTCATCAAAGGCAGCGCTGCGATCACGGGCGTGCCGACCCAGACCGCGAGAACAAGCATGTAGCTGCCGACGCGGCTGATGGTGCGGGTTCGGCCCCGAAGCGCAAATATCACCGTGGCGGTAAAGAACCCGAGAAGGGTGGCGGTCAAGACAAAGGCGTTGCCAGCAGGCACCTCACCCGCTGCGAAGGCGACCGCGGCGGGCAGGAGCATCGCCAGCGCAAACCCCAAGAGCGCCTGCGAGAGCAGGTAAAAGACCCCGACCATCCCGCTATTCTATCAAAAGAATTCGAGACTCACCCGGAACATCTGCTCGACCTGTCGAACGCGATCGGCGGTCACAAAGATGATGACGCGGTCCTTGGGGAGGATGAGGGTGGATCCGTCCGGGATCAGGACCTGATCGCCGCGGTAGATCGCGCCAATGCGAATCCCGTCGGGAAGATCGAGATCGCGCAGCGGCTTCCCCACAAGCGGCGAAGTCTCGAGCGCCTCGCCTTCAATGACTTCGGCAAGGCCGTTTTCAATGGTATGAACGCCCCGAATTCGCCCCCGCCGGACGTGCTGGAGGATTTTCGAGATTGTTACTCCTCGCGGGTTGACGGTTGCGTCGATGCCAAGCGTCCCCGCCAGCGCCGGATAGGAGCGGTTGTTGAGGAGCGCCATGTTCGAGCGGCAGCCCAAGCGCTTCGCCATGACACAGGTGAGGATGTTCACCTGGTCATCGTTGGTGAGGGCAACGAGGGCGTCGGCGTCCTGGATGTCCGCCTCGCGAAGGATTTCCTGATCGAGTGAGCTGCCATGGAGGACGACGGTTCGCCGGAGCTGGTCGGCGATGCTCATCGCCCGCTCCCGCGAAACCTCGATGATCTTGATCTTGGCGCGGCTTCCCCGGGCCTCGAGTGAGCGGGCCACGTAGAGCCCGATATTGCCGCCCCCGGCGATGACCACCCGGTGCGCTTCCGGTTCCTCATGGCCGAAGATGCCCAGAGTGCGGCGAACCTGGCTCGACTCGCAGACGACATAGACGCGATCGCCGACCAGCATTGCATCGGAGGAGCGGGGGACAAACAGGCGCCCGTCGCGGAAGATGCCGACGACGACGGCCTTGAGGTCGGGGAAGAGTTCGGTGAGCTGGGTCAATGGGGTATCGACGACCGGACAGTTGTCCTCAGCATCGATGCCGATCACCACCACCTCACCGTTCGCAAAGCGTACGAAATCGGATGCGCCCGGCGCGGCGAGACGCCGCAGCACCATTTCGCCCACCTCCACCTCGGGGGAGATGATCACATCGATCGGCAGGTGTTCGGACGAGAACAGGTCCGCCCGATGCGGCTGCAGATAAGCCTGCGAGCGAATGCGGGCGATCTTCGTCGGTACGTTGAAGAGCGAATGCGCCACCTGGCAGGCAATCATGTTGACCTCGTCATACAAGGTCACGGCAATGATCATGTCCGCCTGGTCGATTCCCGCCTGAACGAGCACGTCGGGGTGGGCGCCATGGCCGACCAGCCCACGGACATCGAGCGTGTCCCGGATCGCCTGAACGAGTACCGGCGACGTGTCGATGACCGACACGTCGTTTTCCTCAGCGGCAAGCTGCTCCGCAATGCCGAAGCCAACCTGCCCGGCGCCACATATCACGACCCGCATCGCACCCCCACCCGCCGGACTGCCAGGCCACCAGTGGTCCGACCCCGCCATTCGCCACGGCGGCCAACAAGGCCTAGAGCGAATCTCAGAACTAGAAGGACCACCGGCAAGCTATTGTTTCTAGTGGCGCTTTTCAGTCTGACTTGAGAACGAGCCTGCATCAGGCGGGTCTCAAATGTCAAATTCGATCCACTAGCCGACACCCAGCGATTTGAGCTTCCGGTGCAATGCGGAGCGCTCCATGCCCACGAACTCCGCCGTACGCGAGATGTTGCCACCGAAGCGATTCACCTGGGCGCGAAGGTACTCGCGCTCGAAGATTTCGCGGGCGTCCCGCAGCGGCATTGACATCAGGTGCTCGCCCCCTGCCCTCCCCGGCGTCGTCGGGAGCATTTCCCCGATCTCGGCCGGGAGCATTTCGGCGGTTATCGTTTCGGCGGCATCGCCCCTGGCGAGGATCAGCAGCCGCTCGACGTTGTTCTTGAGCTGGCGGAGATTTCCGGGCCAGTCATGCGCCTGCAGGACCGCCAGCGCGTCGTCGGCGATCGCCCGGCGCGGCAGGCCGGTCGACCTGGAAATGAGGTCGATGAAATGGCGCACGGTCTCGGGAATATCCTCACGGCGCTCGGCGAGCGCCGGCACGCGGACCGGGACCACGGCGAGCCGATGGAACAGGTCCTCGCGAAAGGTCCCTTCGGCGATCTCGCGTTCGAGGTCGCGAGCGGTCGAGGACACGATCCGGACATCGACATTGACTCGCGTGACGCCGCCTATCCGTTGGAACGACTGCTCGACCAGAACCCGCAGAATCTTGTTCTGAGTCTCACGCGGCATGTCACCGACTTCGTCGAGATAGAGCGTGCCGCCGTGCGCCTCCTCGAGCGCCCCGACACGCCGGCCCGCCCCGTTGCTGGGCTCGGTGCCGAACAGTTCCTCCTCCATCCGTTCAGGCGTGATTGCGGCGGCGTTGAGGACCACGAACGGCCCGGAGGAGCGTTGCGACAGCCGGTGGATGGCGCGAGCCACGGCTTCCTTGCCGGAGCCCGACGGCCCCGAGATCATGATCCTGCTATTGGTCGGCGCGACCTTCTCGATCAACTGCCGGAGATGGTTCATCGCCGGCGACGTGCCGATCAGCTCGGCCGCTTCGCCGCTCCGCTCCCGGAGATCCTTGATCTCGCGCCGGAGCTTGGAGGCCTCCAGGGCCCGCTCGGCGACCACCACGAGGCGATCGGCCTTGAACGGCTTTTCGATATAGTCGTATGCGCCGCGCTTGATCGCCGACACCGCGGTCTCGATGTTTCCGTGGCCGGAAATCATGACGATCGGGAGGTCGGGATTGTCCTCCTTGATGGCGTCAAGGAGGACCAGACCGTCGATCTTGCTGCCCTGTAGCCAGATGTCGAGGAACACGAGCGACGGCCGACGCTTGGCGATCTCGGCGAGCGCGCCATCGGCATCGGCCGCCGTCCGGGTGCCGTGGCCTTCGTCGGACAGGATGCCGGACACGATCTCCCGGATGTCGGTCTCGTCATCGACGATGAGGATGTCGGATCCCATGGTCGTCATCAGTGAGCCACCTCGACCTCGGGCGTGTGTGCAACATTCGTCGCCGCAAGCACTGCGGGCAACGTGATCCGGATGAGCGCCCCATGGCCGCCACGCTGCACCTCGGGGGAGTCGAGCAGCTCGATGCGGCCGCCATGCTCTTCGATGATCTTTGTGACGATGGCGAGACCAAGGCCCGTCCCCTTCTCGCGCGTGGTCATGTAGGGCTCGAGAAGCCTGTGACGGTTCTCCGAGGGAAGACCGATACCGGTGTCGACGACGTCGACGACAATGTTCTCGTCATCGCGACTCGCGGACACCGTGATCTTGGCCCCGGCGCGCTTCTCCATCGGCAATGCGGCGATGGCCTCGGTCCCGTTCTTCACGATGTTTGTGAAGGCCTGCGAGATCAGGCGGGCGTCAAACCGCCCGAGCAGCGGCTCGTCCGGAATGTCGACCTTGAAGGCGATATCCGGATGGGCGACCTCCAACAGGAACACCGACTCGCGAATCGACTCGGAGAGGTTCCGGAGTTCGAATGCCGGCTTGGGCATGCGCGCAAACGACGAGAACTCGTCGACCATCCGCCCGATGTCCCCGACCTGACGGATGATCGTATCCGTACACTGGTCGAAAATCTCTCGGTCGTCATGGATGACCTTGCCGAATTTCCGTCGCAGGCGCTCCGCCGACAGCTGGATCGGCGTCAGCGGGTTCTTGATCTCGTGGGCGATGCGGCGGGCGACATCAGCCCAGGCCGAACTCCGCTGCGCCGCGACAAGGTCGGTGATGTCGTCAAGAGTGATGACGTAGCCGTGGACGCCGTCAGTCGCCCCCTCCGTGGTCACCCGGACGTTGATGGTCCGCTCCCTCCCGCCGCGGTTGGCCGAGATCTGGTCGCGATGCTCCTGCCGGTCGTCGCTGAGGGCGGCGCCGACGACCGGTGCGAGTTCCGGCAGTACATCGGCGATGGGGCGGCGCTCGATAGAGCGCTCCCCAAGGCCGAGGAGCCGCAAGGCGGTCCGGTTCGCGATCGTAATGCGTCCGTCACCATCGATTCCGATGACGCCAGCGGTCACCCCCGACAGCACGGCCTCGGTGAATCGTCGCCGACTGTCGATCTGCGAGTTCGCCGCGAGCAGTTCCGAGCGCTGGCTCTGAAGCTGTTCCGTCATATTGTTGAAGGTCTCGCTCAGATCGCCAAGATCGCCTTCCGCCTTCTTGGCGGGCACGCGCACGGCGAGATTGCCCTGCGACACCTGCTTTGCCGCGTCGATCAGGCGGCGGATCGGCGCGACGAGGCGATTGGCGAAGGCGATGCCGAGCCAGATCGCCGAGAGCAGCACCACGAGCGCCACGCCGAGATAGATGATGCCAAACGCAAGCTGAACGCTGACGCGGCTCGCCTCGAGTGCCCGATATTGGTTGACGTTCTCGGCTGTCATCGCCAGGTGGCGAATGACCGTCGCCGGAATCGGCCTCAAGGCATAGACGAGCACATCGTCATACCCGTCGAGGACCGCAATGCCACCGATCATGTTGGTCGACCCCGGCGCGATCAGCGACGGCCGGCCGGGCTCGATCTTCGCCTGCTGGATCGCCGAAGGCGGCGGCGGCGGGAAGTTCGCCTGCGAGCCGGGCACGGCTTCGGCGACGATCGAGCCGTCACTCTTGACCAGGAAGACGCCGGGAAGGCCGTGTCCACGCGCCACCTCGGCGAGGAAGCCCTGGAATCGATCGGGACTCTCCACGAGCAGGTCGCGCGCCTGTTCGAGTTCCTGCTCCAGGCCCGTGATCTCGCTATCGAGGGACTGGGCCTGGGCATCGACGAGGGCCGTCGCGATATTGGCCGAATTCTCCACGATCGCCTTGGTGTTGGTCGAGAACCAGTTGTCGAGGCCGCGGTCGAGAGTGACGCTTGCCACGACCGCGACCAGAATCGCAGGGGTCGCGGCAACGATGCTGAACAGCGCCACGATCCGGATATGGAGGCGCGCAGCCGCTCGGCCGCGTCGCCGCGCAAGCACGAGGGAAGAGATCTCCCATCCGATGACCAACACAAGAACCGCGGCAAGGGCGCCGTTCAGGATCAGCACCGTGAGCACCACCGCCTCGGTCGGCGCGATCGGCGTCAGGCCCATGAGGATGAAGAACGTCCCCACGGCGACGCCCATGGCGGAGACCACCGCGACGTAGCCGACGGTCCGAACCACGCGCGAAAATTCGAAGGCCCGCCGGCTTATCGGGGGATTGAGCAGCGTCGGCGTGTCGACAGTCATCCTGTCTCCGGGCGAAGAGCCGACACGAACCGCCGGCGCCGTGATTACGGCCTAGACCGTCCGGCGGAATTGCAACAACAATGTGGCCAAAGCGCCACAGAATTGACTTGGAGCTACCTGCTTCCCCGAATGACCTGGATATCGAGGTCCCGAATCTTCTTCCGAAGAGTGTTCCGGTTCACGCCAAGCAGTTCTGCAGCCTTGATCTGGTTGCCGCGCGTCGAAGCAAGCGCCGCGCTGATCAGCGGGCTCTCCACCTCCCTCAGGATACGGTGATAGAGGCCGGGCGGCGGCAGGCCGTCGCCGTAGCTTTGGAAATAGTCGGAGAGGTGTCGCTCGACCGATCCGGACAGCGAGTCGGCCCCCTCTCCATCCCCGCCCAGGACCGAGATTGCCGGCTGGTCGAGTTCGCCCTCGATGACCGCGTCGGTAATGGTCTCCTGGGGGTAGAGGGCGGCTAGCCGCCGGATCAGGTTCTCGAGTTCGCGCACGTTGCCCGGCCACCGGTAGCGCTTGAGACGCTCCATTGCCGCCGTCTCGATGCTCTTCGACGGGAGGCCTTCCTTCTCGACCAGCGTGAAGAAGTGGCGAATCAGATCGGGCACGTCTTCACTGCGTTCCCGAAGCGGCGGCAGGCGGATCGGCACGACATTGAGCCGGAAGAACAGGTCCTCGCGGAACAGGCCCTGGTTGATCAGGATGCGCAGGTCCTTGTTGGTGGCGGCGATGATCCGGACGTTGGTCTTGATCGCCGTCCGGCCGCCGACGGTCGTGTACTCGCCCTGCTGGAGGACGCGAAGCAGCCGGGTCTGGGCCTCCATCGGCATGTCGCCGATCTCGTCGAGGAACAGCGTTCCGCCCTCGGCCTGCTCGAAGCGGCCGGCGCTCCGCGCCTGCGCGCCGGTGAAGGCGCCCTTCTCATGGCCGAACAGCTCGGCCTCGATCAGGTCGCGCGGGATCGCCGCCATGTTGACCGCGACGAATGGCCCGTTCCGCCGCTTGCCGTAGTCGTGCAACGCCCGGGCGACCAGTTCCTTGCCGGTTCCCGACTCGCCCGCGATCATCACGGTGAGGTCGGTCTGCATCAGCCGCGCAAGCACGCGGTAGATGTCCTGCATCGCCGGCGACCGCCCTACCAGCGGGATGTTGTCGCCCGGCTCGTCAGCCCGCGCCTCGGGTCGCCGGTTCCGCGGCTCGGACAGGGCGCGGCCGACGATCGCGGTCAGCTCCTTGAGATCGAACGGCTTCGGCAGGTACTCGTAGGCGCCGCGCTCTGAGGCGCGGATCGCGGTCATGAACGTATTCTGGGCGCTCATCACCACAACGGGAAGGTCCGGCCGCATGCGCTTGATGCGCGGCAGGAGGTCGAAGGCGTTCTCGTCCGGCATCACCACGTCGGTGATGACGAGGTCCCCCTCGCCCTCGCTGATCCAGCGCCACAGCGTGGCGGCGTTGGACGTCGAGCGCACGGCATAGCCCGCCCTCGACAGCGCCTGGTTGAGCACGGTTCGGATTGCGGCGTCGTCGTCGGCGACGAGGATATTGCCGAGCGGCATGTCACATGGCCTTTGCTGATGTGGCCGGCCCCGGATAGGCCGGAAGGAGGACGCGGAAGACCGTGCGTCGCGGCTGCGATTCGCACTCGATCACCCCCCCATGATCGCCAATGATCTTCGCCACCAGAGCGAGGCCGAGCCCCGTGCCATTCGCCTTGGTGGTGACAAACGGGTCGAAGAGGTGCGGGATCATGTCCGACGGCACCCCCGGTCCATTGTCCCGGACGCAGAATTCGAGCGGCAGCGACACCTTGGCGGAGCTGCCGCCGACGGACAGGCGCACACCGGGACGAAAGGCCGTGGTGAGCATGATCTCGCCGTCGGGCGCATCGCCGATCGATTCGGCGGCATTCTTGATCAGGTTGAGGAATACCTGCACGAGCTGGTCGCGATTGGCGTAGACCGGCGGCAGCGACGGGTCGTACTCGTCGAGGATCGGGATCGAGCGGGCGAAGCCATTCAGTGCGAGGCGCCGGCAGTGGTCGAGAACGACGTGGATGTTCACCGGCTCGCGCTCGATCGGGCGCTCGTCCGAGAAGACCTCCATCCGGTCGACGAGCTTCACGATGCGATCGGCCTCGTCGCAGATTAGCCGCGTCAGTGTCCGGTCCGCGTCGCCGACCGATGACTCGAGCAATTGCGCAGCGCCGCGAATGCCGGACAGCGGGTTCTTGATCTCATGCGCGAGCATCGCAGCCAAACCGGTCACCGTCCGCGCCGCACCGCGATGCGTGAGCTGACGGTCGATCTTGTCGGCAATCGTGCGTTCCTGGAGCACCACGACGACGTTCTCGTCGCCCTCGACCACCGGTGAGACATAGATGTCGACCATCCGCTCCCCCCCGTTCCGGGGCGTCCCAAGGTCGACCCGGTATTCGTTTACCGGTCCCCCCCTGCCCCGCACCTGCTCGATCAGCGAAAGAAGCGGGCTGCCGAAGGGGACGAAATACTCAAGCGGGTGTCGGCGGAGAACGTTGACCGAGGCCTGGAAGAACGCCTGGGCGGCCATGTTGGCTTCGTCGATCACGCCGTCGCCGCGAACGAGGATCACCGGATGCGGAAGGGCGTCGAGCACGGCCGCCGAGCCCCTGTCGGCCGACTTCTCGCGGAGCTGCCTGACCGCGCCGAAACTCATGCCGCCCTCCGCAACGAGTTGCCGGAGACGGCCGGGGCGATCAGGCGCAGCACCTCGCGGGGCTGCAGTTCGGTCAGGATCGCCTGGCGAAGCGACAACGGTGCGCCGGCGCCCTCGAGGTACCATCCAAGGTGCTTCCGCGCCGCCCTGAGCCCCACGGCGATGCCATAGTGGGACAACATCGCCTCGTAGTGGCCGCAAACGAGCGCGGTGAGCGCATCACCGGACGGCGGAGGCGGCGCCGAGCCGGTTGCCGCAAACACCGCGAGGGCGCCGGGAAACCAGGGCCGTCCGTAGGCGCCCCGACCGATCATCAATCCGTCGGCGCCGGACAGGCGCAGCATCTCCGCCGCGTCCCCGATGTCGGTGAGGTCGCCGTTGGCTATGACCGGGATCGATACCGCCTCCTTGACGGCGCGGATCGCAGTCCAATCGGCAGCGCCGGTATAGAACTGGCAGCGTGTGCGGCCGTGGACGGTGACCATCCGGACCCCTGCGGCCTCGGCGCAGCGTGCCAGCTCCGGTGCGTTGATCGTGCCGTCATCCCAGCCGAGACGCATTTTCAGCGTCACCGGCAGGCGCGTCGCGCCGACGGTCGCCTCGATCAACGTCAGTGCGTGATCAGGATCACGCATCAGCGCCGACCCCGAATAGCCGCCCGTGACCTTCTTGGCCGGACATCCCATGTTGATATCGATGATGTCGGCGCCTGCATCCGCGGCAGCCCTGGCCCCCTCGGCCATCCAGTGGGCCTCCCGACCGGCCAGTTGCACGACATGGAGGCCGTCGCCAGCCCGCTCCGCCCGGAGCAGCGCCTCGGCGTCCCCGACCGCCAGCTTGTCTCCGGCGGTCATTTCCGACACAACCAGCCCAGCGCCATAGGCGCGCGCCAACGCGCGGAACGGCCGGTCCGAAATCCCGGACATCGGTGCGAGCAGCACCCGGTTCGGGATTGTCGCCGGTCCGATTGCCATTGGCTCGGCCAGGCGGCGTATCGCGTCGAGATTTTGCATAATCCTTAGGCAGGTTGTCGATTGCTTACATGTTAGTCACAACAGGGAAAACTGCAAGCGCAATGTGTTGCGTTGCAGCGTGAGCGTAACATGCGACGGCACGAACCAGGAAAAGGCAGAGGAAGCAGCTCATGTTGGAGACCGTAGCCCTCATCGTGGCCGGTGGCCGTGGCCTCAGGGCCGGCGGCGATGCTCCCAAGCAATATCAGCGCATTGGAGGAGTACCGATGCTTCGGAGGACGATCGATTCGTTCCTCCGCCACGCCGCGATCGACAAGGTTGTCGTGGCGATCGCCGTCGGAGACGCACGGTACGACGATATTGCGCCGCAAAATGAGGCTCGGTTACTTCCCGCTGTTCGCGGTGGGGAACTCCGCCAGGATTCGGTTCGAGCGGGCCTGCAGGCGCTCGCTAGCCGGAATCCGCAGCGCGTTTTGATCCATGACGCGGCCCGACCGTTTGCCACGGCCGGTGTCATCGATCGCGTCCTGTCGGCGCTCGATCACGCCGACGCCGTGATTCCCGCCCTTCCCGTAGCCGCCACCTTGAAGATCGTCGATGCCAGCCGGATCATCACCGCGACGATCCCTCGCGATGGCGTTCAGGCGGCCGAAACGCCACAGGGCTTCCGGTTTTCCACAATTCTCGCGGCACACGAGGCAGCCGCCGGGGTCGGCACGACCTTCACCGACGACGCCGCCATCGCCGAGTGGGCCGGCATCCCCGTCGAGGTCGTCCCCGGCGATGCCGGCAACATCAAGCTCACGTCCGCCGAGGACATCGCCGCGGCCGACCGACGTCTGGCGGGCGACGCGGCCTTCGCTCTTGGCGACATACGGGTGGGTACGGGATACGACGTGCACGCCTTCGGGCCCGGAAACGTGGTCATGCTCGGCGGAGTCGCCATTTCCCACACCCGCGGCGTCATCGGTCATTCCGACGGCGACGTCGCGCTCCATGCGCTCACCGATGCCGTGCTCGGGGCGATCGCCGATGGCGACATCGGAGTGCACTTTCCGCCGAGCGACCCGCAATGGAAGGGCGCATCCTCCGACCGGTTCCTGCGTTTCGCCGCCGATCGCGTAGCGGCCCGCGGGGGCCGCATCGCGCATCTCGATGTCGCCATCGTCACCGAGGGGCCGCGCATCGCCGAGCATCGGCATGCCATCCGGTCCCGCATCGCCGCGATCTGCGGCATCTCGCCGGATCGGGTAGGCGTCAAGGCTACGACCAACGAGAACCTCGGCTTCATCGGCCGGGGCGAAGGCCTTGCCGCCTATGCCACCGCGACGATCCGGCTCCCGTTCGGATCCGACCCATGACCGACCTCGGGCCCGTCCTCCCGCTCGCCCGGGCAGTCGTCGTGGATTGCACCGCGCGAGGCCTCAAGATTGCGACGGCAGAGTCGTGCACCGGCGGCCTGATCGCCGGGGTCCTCACCGAGATCGCCGGATCCTCGGCGGTGGTCGAGCGGGGCTTCGTCACTTACTCCGACGAGGCCAAGACCGGCATGCTCGGCGTGCCGAAGGAACTCGTCGCGGCCCACGGCGCGGTAAGCGAGGTCGTTGCGATTGCGATGGCCGAAGGGGCGATCGCGCATTCGCTGGCGGACCTCTCGGTCGCCGTGACCGGCATCGCCGGGCCGGGCGGGGGCTCGGCGGAAAAGCCGGTCGGCCTCGTCCATTTCGCCGTTGCCGTCCGCGGCGGCGCGACGATCCATGCCGTTCGCCGGTTCGGTGACATCGGACGGAGCGAAGTGCGGCTCGCTACCATCGAACTCGCCCTGACGATGCTGCGCGACCTGGCGCGCCTTCAGGCGGCCGCTCCGTAGACTTCGTCCGCCCGTTTCTCGAACGCATCGGTGAACTTCCGGAAGGCCCGGTCGAACACCGCGCCCATCACCAGCCCGAGCGTCGCCGAACGGAACGCGTAGTCGATGGTGAAATGGACGATGCAGTCACCGCGCCCGTGAGGTTCGAAGCGCCAGTCGTTCTCGAGGTAACTGAACGGCCCGTCCAGGTACTCCGCCCGTATCGACAGCGCCGGGCGATCCACAAGCACCTTGGTGGTGAACGACTCGCGGATGAATTTGTAGGCCACCGTCATCGTCGCGACGAGGACCTCGCGGTCGCCGTCCTTGCGACGCGAATGCACGACGAGGCTCTCGCAGAGCGGCAGGAACTGCGGATATCTTTCGACGTCGGCGACGAGGTCGAACATGTCCGTCGCGCTATGTGCAACCCGGCGCGTCGTGGTGAATTGCGGCATCGGGGAGATCGGCCGCGGCTTCAGCCGCCCTGTCGCGCTGCACGTGCGGCCCTGAGGCGCGCGAAGTCCTCCCCGGCATGGTGGGAGGAGCGGGTCAGCGGGCTGGCCGAGACCATGAGAAACCCTTTGGCATAGGCGATCGTCTCGTAAGCCTTGAACTCGTCCGGCGTGACGAAGCGCGCGATGGGGTGGTGCTTCCGGGTTGGCTGCAGGTACTGACCGATAGTCAGGAAATCGACGTTCGCGGCGCGGAGATCGTCCATGAGTTGGAGCACCTCGTTCCGCTCTTCCCCGAGCCCGACCATGATGCCGGACTTGGTGAACATCGTCGGATCCAGTTCCTTCACCTGCTGCAGGAGCCGCAGCGAGGCGAAATAGCGCGCGCCGGGACGCACCGTCAGGTACTTTGACGGAACCGTCTCGAGGTTGTGATTGAAGACGTCGGGCCTCGCCGTCACGACCGTCTCGACGGCGCCGTCCTTGCGCAGGAAGTCGGGCGTCAGCACCTCGATCGTCGCGGCGCTCGCCGCGCGTATTGCGTTGATCGTCGCCGCAAAATGCCCTGCCCCACCATCGGCAAGGTCGTCGCGATCGACGGAGGTGACGACGACGTGGGCGAGCCCGAGCTTCGCCGTGGCGTCGCCGACCTTCCATGGCTCCGCCGGATCGAGGGCGCCCGGCAGTCCTGTCCGCACGTTGCAGAAGGCGCAGGCGCGGGTGCAGGTATCGCCCATGATCATGAAGGTGGCGTGCTTCTTCGACCAGCACTCGCCGATGTTCGGGCAGCCGGCCTCCTCGCAGACGGTCACCAGGCCGTGCTCGCGGACGATGTCGGTCGTCTCCCGGAACACCGGCGACCCCGGCGCCTTCACCCGGATCCAGTCGGGCTTGCGCAGAATCGGCGCATCGGGCCGGTGCGCCTTCTCGGGATGACGGGGGCGCGCCCCGCGGGCTTCCAGCGTATCGATGACCACGACCATCAGGCGACCGGCTTTCCTGTCCGGGTTTCCATTGTTCCGGCAAAGATATAGTCGATATGCCCGCTCGCCACCATTGTCGCGTGCGCAGGGCTCGGTAGCGTTATGCTCAGGCCTTGGACGATCGGGTCACGAGGGCGGTCACGCCGGCGACGATCAATCCCAGGATCAGCCCGAACACGACGCCGAGCACCACAGGCACCAGGAACGCCGCCCAGCCGGTCGCCGGGGCGCCGTTATAGGTGATCGTCACCGCGCCCGGCGCGACCAGGTTTACGAGCCAGGCGATCACGCCGAGTCCGACGCAAATGAGGAAAGCGATCCGGAAGGCGCGGCGAGCCGGCGACATGATGGGCCTCCCTTCCCGGTCAGGTGATGATCCGCGCGATGATGATGACGATGATCGCGCCGATGATGGCAATGATCACCTGATCGAGGAATTCATTGCCCGTGTTGAGCTTGAGGTTGAGCTGACGGGCGAGGAAGCCTCCGACCACGGAACCGATGAGGCCCGCGATCAGCCACCCGATGATGCCGCCGGCGCCGCCCACGATCAGGCTTGCCACGAAGCCCGCGATCAGGCCGATGACAATCCATGCGACAATTGCTTTGCCTTGATCGCTCATTGCTCGCATCCCCTCAAGCCGTTGCCGCGACCGACTCGCGGCACCCCACACGGACTCTAACGCGGTTCACTCCGTCGCCCAAACCCCGCCGCCGGCCGTCACACAAGCGCACTCCGACGCCGGAGCCGGGCCATGACGCTCCGCACCCAGGCGCCCGTGCCAACCAGGATTGCGATGCATATGATCGTCGCGCCCGCCCAGGGGATCAGCCACACCAGCGCCATCAGCACGGCGCCCGCGAGCAGGTAGACGAAAAGGCGCCCATAGCTCCGCGGCTCGCCGGTGCGGTCGAACATCCAGACGCCGATGCAGGTCGCCACCACCGTATGGCCCGCGACGACGAGGAACGGCATCAGGAGGAGAAGCGCGAACCCGAATGAGATGCCAATGATCGTCGCGAGGAGCAGACCCGCCACGATCGGGATGACCACGGCCGTCACGACGCCGATCAGCCCGCTCGAGAACGGCCGAAGCGTGGCGTGACGAAGGGCATCCTCGAAAGCGCCGCGCCCGGCGCCGATGAGGATGGCGCCGGCGAGGATGGTTCCGGCGGCCATCAGCACAGCGAAGATCAGCTTCCAGGTCCAGCCCGACAGGAGCCACCAGAACGCGGGCTCCCTGACGATGGTCTGGCCCGCGACCTTGGCGCCTGGGTCGATGGTTGGAGGCATCAGCGTCCGGATCACGAGGTCGCCCCCGATCACCGCCTGCGGACCGATGGCGACGCGGCCACCCTCGATCGTCACGTCTCCGGCGGCGGCGCCGTTGAAGTACACGGTCGCGCCCCCGAGCTCGACCGGCCCGCCCATCTTCCCGGCGACCGTGAGATATGCCGCGAGCGCGGACAGGCGCCCGCTGATGTCGGACGTCGGCCCGAACTCGACGCTGGCGCCGACGATCTCGACCGATCGACCGGCGTTGGCGTTGAAGCGAACGACGGCGCCGCCGAGGTAGACCCGTCCGCCGTAGCGGCCGTCGACCTCCACCGTCCCGCCGGCCGCCTGCAGGTCGCCATCGGCGCTCCCCGCCACGGCAACCAATGCGCCGGCCGCGCGGACTTGCCCGGTGACCGTTGCGTTGATCTCGACCTGGGCGCCGGCCGCGTCGATGCGGCTCGCGGTCCCGGTGATGTTCACATGCGCGCCCGCCGCGCGGATCGGCCCGCCATCGCCGACGATCTGGACCACGGGACCCGCCGGCGCCGGCCGCGACTCCTGAGCGTGGCCTGACGTCACGATGGAGACAAGAGCGGCAAGGCCAACGACAAGTGCCGTGAGCGTTGGCCTGGCAGACTCGCGGGTAGCAGCCATTGGTACCTCTTCCGGCTTCAATGAGCCTTCAGCCATCGCCGCGCGCCCGGCGCGCTCAGGTGTGGATCACCCGTCCATAGGCCGCAAGCACGCTCTCGTGCATCGTCTCGGAGAGCGTGGGATGCGGGAAGACAGAATCAATAAGTTCCTGCTCCGTCGTCTCGAGATTCATGGCGATCACGAAGCCCTGGATCAGCTCCGTCACCTCGGCTCCGACCATGTGCGCGCCGAGGAGCTGCCCGGTCTTCTTGTCGAAGATCGTCTTGGTCATGCCCTCCGGCTCGCCGAGGGCAATCGCCTTGCCGTTGCCGACGAAGGGAAAGCGGCCGACATTGATGTCGTAGCCGGCTTCCTTGGCCTTCTTCTCGGTGAGGCCGACCGAGGCGATCTGCGGGGTGCAGTAGGTGCAGCCCGGGATCTTGAGCTTGTCCATGACGTGCGGGTGCTTGCCGGCGATCGCCTCGACGCAGATCACGCCCTCATGCTCCGCCTTGTGGGCGAGCATAGGCGGGCCGGCGACATCGCCGATGGCGTAGATGCCTTGGACATTGGTCTTGCCGTAGGAATCGGTGACGATCGTCCCACGGTCGGTCTTCACGCCGAGCTTCTCGAGGCCGAGATTCTCGATATTGCCGACGACGCCGACGGCCGAGATGACGCGGTCGACGGTGAGGTCCTCCTTCTTGCCGTCCTTGGTCTCGATCGTGGCGGTGACGCTGTCCTTGCCCTTCTTGAGGCCTGATACCTTGGCCTCGGTCAGGATCCGCATGCCCTGCTTCTCGAACCGCTTCCGGGCGTGCGCCGCGATCTCCTCGTCCTCGACGGGGAGGATTTGCGGAAGAATCTCGACCACCGTCACGTCCGCTCCGAGCGTCCGGTAGAACGAGGCGAACTCGATGCCGATGGCGCCGGAACCGATGACCAGGAGCGACTTCGGCATCTTGTCCGGCGCCATGGCCTCGAAATAGGTCCAGACCAGCTTGCCATCCGGCTCAAGGCCCGGGAGCGCCCGAGGCCGTGCGCCGGTGGCTACAATGACATGTTTGGCCGTGTAGTCGCCGGCGCCGAGCGCGCCCTTCGGCGGGTTGTCGGACGCCTTGACCGACACCTTGCCTGGGGCCGTGATCGTGCCCGCGCCCCAGATGACGTCGATCTTGTTCTTCTTCATCAGGAACTGGACGCCGTTCGACAGCTGCGCGGCCACGGCGCGCGAGCGCTTCACAACCGCGCCCGGATCGAAGCTCACGTCCTTTGCCGACAGGCCATAGTCCTTGGCGTGCTCCATGTAGTGATAGATCTCGGCCGAGCGCAGCAGCGCCTTGGTCGGGATGCAGCCCCAGTTGAGGCAGATGCCGCCGAGATAGGATTTTTCCACCAGCGCCGTCTTGAACCCGAGCTGGGCCGACCGGATGGCCGTCACATACCCGCCCGGGCCGGAGCCGATGATGATCACGTCATAGGAATTCGCCATTGTGGAATGATCCGTCCTTGATGGGAACTACTGGCAGTCGGCCCGGCCGACTTCGATGTCGAACTGGCGCGGGCCCATCATCGGTTTGTCCTGCGGGACATCGACGATGGTCACGAGGAGCGTGCAGCGGGCGGTCTTGATCTCGTACACGTCGTCGCCGCCGGTCGTGATCGAGACGATCGGCTCCTCGTATTTCAGCGCATCATGGACGCGGGGGTCATTGATGATCGTGCTGATCTCGCGGGCGCTCTGCCAATAGGGCGGCAGCGCTGCGAATGCTGGCGTCGCAAGCGCGTACAACGCGACCAATGCCGCCGATGCACATCCCGTCTTCCGGGCTCTGCTGATCATTGCCGCCTCCCAGTCGGCTGTTGTTCCTGTCAGATAGCATGCAGACGCGCCAAACCCATAGCGCAACGGTGCGCGTCAGCCATGCTCGTTTGGTCATCCCTTCGGCGCGCCACGAAACGGCAGGGGTCGGCTGTCGCCTTGGTGGACCGCGAATTGCGTCCCGTCCTCGCTCCCGATGGCGTGGCGTTTGCGGATTGCATGCACGATACTTGCTTCCACCGGACATGAATCTGATATGGCCGGGGAATAAAGAGAGTCCGATGCGCCTCCTCGTCGTTGCCGACCTCCACTACTCCCTCCCCCAGTACGACTGGGTGCTGAGCGTCGCCGCGGACTTCGACCTTGTGATCATCGCCGGCGACCACCTCGACCTGAGCTCGCTCGTCGATGTGGGAGCCCAGATCGTGGTGATCGGCAAGTATCTCGACCGTCTCCGGGAAAAGACCCGGCTGATCGTCTGCTCCGGCAACCACGACCTCGATTCGCGGAGCGGCGACGGCGAGAAGGTGTCGCGCTGGATTCGCGACGTGCCCGGGGTGGCGACAGACGGCCAGTCGCTGACGATAGGCGACACCCTCTTCACGATCTGCGCCTGGTGGGACGGACCGGTCGAGCGCGAGGCGATCGGGAACCAGTTCCGCGACGATGCCGCGCGGGCGAAGGCGACCTGGATCTGGGTCTACCACGCGCCGCCGAGCCAATCCCCGACCAGTTGGGGCGGCAGCCGCTCCTATGGCGACGTGGAACTGACGAAGTGGATCGATGCGTACCAGCCGGACATCGTGTTCGCCGGCCACGTCCACCAGGCGCCGTTCATCAAGGACGGGTCATGGGTGGACCGGGTCGGCAGGACGTGGGTGTTCAACGCCGGCCACCAGTACGGAGCCCCGCCGGCCCACCTCATGGTCGATACCGAAGCGCGTCAGGCGCTATGGTTCTCCGCGGCCGGCAACCAGCACGTCACGCTCGACAAGCCGCTGGTCCGTCCTGTCGAGCGGCTGACCGCCCTCCCCGCCTGGCTCACATCCGCGGATCGTCCGCCCGGTCCGGTCCCAACGTGAACTCCCTAGCCTGCTGAACCGTCAGCGCCTCGAGCACCTCGCCCACCATGCCAAGGTGGTCGCCGTGCCCCTCGTACTGGCGTTTGACATCCACCAGGTAGGTCGTCGCCGCATTCAGCCGCTGGGCCAGGAGCCGGGCCAGATAGAAGGCGATCTCTGGATGATGGCGGAGGAAGGTGGTCGCGTCCTCCGGCGCCCGCACCGCCACCGTCGTCCGCGCCCGGACTGTCGCGGTATGCGGAAGGTCGAGAAGAACCGACATCTCCCCGAACACGGCGCCGGCTTCGGCTATCGTTGCCACCCGGGTACCGCCCCGAAGGATCTCCACCTCGCCATCCACCAGAACGAACAGGCGGCCCGACCGGCGTCCCTCGTCGATAAGAACTACACCCGGATCATAGCGTTCCAGAGGCGCGTCGGAGCAATGGTCGAGTATGCTTGCCATGCTGCTACCCTTCAATGGCTCCTGGCCGCCTTGACGAAGGCAAGTCCCAGGATGCGGGGGCGGTCACGTTTCTCGAATGCACGCCGGTCTGCCATGCAGGCCCTATACGCCTGGTCAATGCTTCGTCCGACCTTGCGCTCCAGACCATCACAGTTGCCAGCACCCGTAAGGCGCTCCGCTGCCGGCACAAAACGCGCGCCGCAGCGCAG
>JALHRF010000020.1 GCA_022841545.1 Bauldia sp.
GGGCGCGCCGGGATAGGCGCCGGGCGGAGGCAGGCCACCGGCGACCGGCTGCGCCACCACAGCCGTCGTCGTACCGGCGGGCGGAACACCGACCGCACCGATCGAGCCACAGCCGCACAAGGTGAGCGCGAACGCTACCGGGGCCAGACGGTTAAGCTGCATCAGCGGAGTCCTTCCTGTCGCACGGGCAAAATCCGGATAGACCCGCACCGTCGCAGCCGTAACGGCGAATTGTAGCGGGTTTCGGGCAAAGACCGTGATTATGCAAGACCTTGTTGAGCCGGGTCGCGGCATGGAAACGGCGCGCGCCACGCCCGGCGCGCCACCATCTCCCCCAAGCTCAATCTATGCCGCAACGCCCCGAGCGGATCAATCGCGATCAGCCGGGGCCTCGACATGCTGCGGCAGGCGGAGTTCCGCGGCCTTGGCGCGGACTTCCGGCTCGGGACGGCCAAGCGCATGGGCGACCAGGGCCGGCTCGACCCCGCCGTTCCAAAGCTCCCGGAGCTTCTCGACCGCCGTGATCGTCCACGGCGAACCGGCGTTCAGGGTGACGTTTTCCGTCATCGCTCCCTCCATCGGTCTCACTTGCAGTAAGATACATAGGGTGGAGAGGCGTGCCTTCCACCCACTGCGAGGTAACCCGTTGGTCCCGGCAGGGTTCCCCGCCGCCGAACTACACCCGCCGCTCCACCATCATCTTCTTGATTTCGGCAATCGCCTTGGCCGGGTTGAGGCCCTTGGGGCAGGTCTGGGCGCAGTTCATGATCGTGTGGCAGCGATAGAGCCTGAACGGGTCCTCGAGAAAGTCGAGCCGCCGGCCGGTCGCCTCGTCGCGCGAATCGATGAGCCAGCGGTAGGCCTGCAAGAGCACCGCCGGGCCGAGATAGCGCTCGCCATTCCACCAGTAGGACGGGCACGAGGCCGAGCAGCAGGCGCAGAGGATGCACTCGTAGAGGCCGTCGAGCTTCTCGCGGTCGGCATGGGACTGCCGCCATTCCTTCTCCGGCGTCGGCGTTTCGGTCTGGAGCCACGGCTCGATCGACTGGAGCTGGGCATAGAAGGTGGTGAGGTCGGGGACGAGATCCTTGATCACCGGCAGGTGCGGCAGGGGATAGATGGTGACCGGGCCGTCGACGTCGTCCATCGAGCGCGTGCAGGCGAGCGTGTTGGTGCCGTCGATGTTCATCGCGCAGGACCCGCACACACCCTCGCGGCAGGAGCGGCGGAAGGCGAGCGTCGGATCGACCACGTTCTTGATGTAGATGAGCCCGTCGAGCACCATCGGCGCGACCGCATCGCGGTCTACGTAGTAGGTGTCCATGTGTGGGTTGGCGCCCTCGTCCGGGTCGTAGCGGTAGACCCGGTACTCGCGGACGCGCTTGGCGCCCTCAGGCTTCGGCCAGACCTTGCCGGTCGTGACCTTGGAGTTCTTCGGCAGTGTGAGCTGGACCATGTCGGGCGGATTCCGGTCGGTCTTGGCGGGACGGGCCGTGGCCGGGGATGGGGATGCCACTCGCCGGCCGCGACCACGGGGAAGGAGATAGCGCGCCAGGATGCCACTGTCACGGAGTGTGTCGTCGCGGGATCAGGCGCGAGAACTGGCGAGAGGCCCGCTTTGAGCTGATCGGTGGAGGCCGCGCTGCACGGAGTCCCTTCCGGAAGGCGCCAGAATGCAGGCGTTCGGCAATGCTCCGCGAACCGGTCAGCCTCCGTCCGCGCCTCACGGGCGGGTCAGAAAATTGCTTAACCACCCAGTGTCTTCCGCCGTTCGGTTCTCGGATCCGTCTAGCGCTCGTAGCGGCACGCGAACCGGTCACCCTCTGCAACTGCTTCACGGTCGAAGATGGTATCGTTGGCAGCCGCCAAATCGATCAGGGCGCGGCTGGCGCGCATCGAATGGTCGCGATAGGTCAGCGTGGCACAGGGCCGGCGGACAGCTTGCACGACCGGGACCGGCCATTCTCCGGAGTGGCTCTCAAGTCGTGCGATCAGGCGTCCGTCGCGAGCCAGAGACGACTCCCCGCAATCCTGTATGCTCGCGCCAAAGCACCGGCTGGGGGCAACGCATGGAGGCAACGGGCACAAGGCGAAGAGCGTCGCGGCGGGCGATTGGGTCGTGGCTCCTTTTCGACTGGGCGGCGCAGCCCTGGTTCACGCTCGTCACCACCTTCGTCTTCGGACCCTATTTCACCGCGCGGCTCGCCGCAGACCCGGTATCCGGGCAGGCACTGTGGGGCTATGCGGCCGCCGCCGCCGGGCTGGTGATCGCAGCCTGCTCGCCGATCCTCGGCGCCATCGCCGATACGAGCGGCGCGCGAAAGCCTTGGATCGCCGGCTTCTCGGTGATGATCGTGGCCGGCTCGGTCGGGCTGTGGTTCGCCGCGCCGGGCGCCGAGTGGGCGATCGCCATCGCCCTCGTCGCCTTTGCGGTCGGCACAATCGGCACCGAGTTCGCCACCGTCTTCACAAACGCCATGATGCCGGACCTGGTCCCGGAACACCGGCTCGGACGGCTCTCCGGCACGGGCTGGGCGGTGGGCTATGTCGGCGGGCTGGTGTCGCTCATGCTGATGCTCGCGTTCTTCGTAGGCGATCCCGAGACCGGCACGACGCTCTTTGGCGTGGCGCCCGCCTTCGGCCTCGCGCCCGAGCGCTACGAGGGCGACCGCGCATCGGGCCTCTTCACCGCGGCGTGGTATCTCGTCTTCGTCATCCCGCTGTTCCTGTTTACGCCGGATGTCCCGCGGCGCATGAGCGTCGCCGCGGCGCTTCGGCCAGGCCTCCGGGAACTCGCCGCGACGCTCCGCGGCCTCCGCCGCGACACCAACGCGACGCGCTATCTCGTCGCCAACATGATCTACACCGACGGCATGGTCGCGCTCACCGTGTTCGGCGCGATCTATGCCGCGAGCGTCTATGGCTGGACCTCGATCGAGCTCGGTCTGTTCGGCATCGTCATCATCTTCGCCGGCATCTTCGGCTCCTATGTCGGCGGCCGGCTCGACGACCGCATCGGCCCGAAGCCGGTGGTGATCGGGTCCCTCATCATCCTCGCGCTGGCGACGACGCTGATCCTGTCGATCGACGCGACGCATATCCTGTTCATCATACCGGCCGCGGCGCCGCCCCCGGGCGACGGGCTTTTCGCCTCCACCGGAGAGCGGGTCTATCTCGCCCTCGGCATAATGATCGGCCTCACCGTCGGGCCGATGCAGGCGGCGAGCCGGACGCTCCTGGTCAGGATCGCGCCGCTCGGCAAGATGACCGAGTATTTTGGTCTTTATGCGCTCACCGGCAAGGTGACGAGCTTTGCCGGGCCGCTTGCCGTCGGCGCGCTCACCACCATGTCCGGCAGCCAGCGCGTCGGCATCTCGATCGTCGTCGTCTTCTTCGTCGTCGGCGCAGCGCTCCTTGCCGGCGTCCGGCCGTCGCGGATGGCGATCAGTGCCGGAAGTGCCGCATCCCGGTGAAGACCATGGCGAGGCCGCGCTCATCGGCGGCGGCGATCACCTCCGCGTCGCGTACGGAGCCGCCCGGCTGGATGACGGCGGTGACGCCGGCTTCCGCCGCAGCGATGAGCCCGTCGGCAAACGGGAAGAAAGCGTCGGAGGCGACCACCGAGCCCACGGCGAGCGAGTCCGGCAGGCCCGCAGCCTTCGCCGCCTCGGCGGCCTTTCGGGCTGCGATCATCGCCGAATCGACCCGGCTCATCTGGCCGGCGCCGATGCCGACCGTGGCGCCGTCCCTGGCATAGACGATGGCATTCGACTTGACGTGCTTCGCCACGCGCCAGGCGAAGACGAGGTCGCGCAGTTCGGTATCAGTCGGCGCACGTTGCGTGACGACCCGCAGGCCATCGCTCTCGACCATGCCGCTATCGCGGTCCTGGACGAGCAGCCCGCCGGCCACGGTCTTGACCGCCGGCCCCGGCGCGCGCGGGTCCGGGAGCCCCCCGGCGAGAAGAAGCCGGAGGTTCTTCTTCCCCGCGACGATGGCGATCGCCTCGTCGGTCGCCTCCGGCGCGATGATCACCTCGGTGAACACCTTGACGATCTCCGCCGCGGCCTCGGCGTCGAGCCGGCGGTTGAGGGCCACGATGCCGCCGAAGGCGGACACCGCATCGCAGCGGAGTGCCAGCCGGTACGCTTCGGCCAGCGTTGCCGCCTCGGCCACCCCGCAAGGGTTGGCGTGCTTGACGATCGCCACCGCTGCACTAAGGGCCGGGTCAAACTCGGCCACCAACTCGAAGGCGGCATCGGTGTCGTTGATGTTGTTGTAGGAGAGTTCCTTGCCCTGCACTTGCCGGGCCGTCGCTACCCCCAGCCGCGTGTCGCCGGTGAGATAGAGACCCGCCGACTGGTGGGGGTTCTCGCCGTAACGGAGCGACAAGCCGAGCCGTCCAGCAAAGCCCCGCCATGCCGGGAGCGGCTCAGCCAACACCCCCGCGAACCACGCCGAGACGGCCGAGTCATAGGCCGCGGTGCGGGCAAAAGCCTTGGCGGCCAGCCGCTGGCGGAACGGGTAGGTCGTTGCGCCGGCCGTCGCCTCGAGTTCGGCCAGCACCGCGCCGTAATCTTCCGGCTCGACGACGACCGCGACCCAGGCGTGATTCTTGGCGCCGGCGCGGATCATCGCCGGCCCACCGATGTCGATGTTCTCGACCGAAGTCGGATAGTCGGCGCCCGCCGCCACGGTCCCCTCGAAGGGGTAGAGGTTGACGACGAGGAGATCGAATACCGAAATGTCGTTCGCCGCCATCTCGGCAGCGTGGGCCGGGACATCCCGCACGCCGAGAAGCCCCCCGTGGATCTTCGGATGGAGCGTCTTGACGCGACCGTCCATGATTTCCGGGAAGCCGGTTACTTCGGCCACGTCGGTGACCGTGATCCCTGCCGCGACAAGGGCGGCCCGTGTCCCGCCGGTCGACACGATTTCAACGCCACTGTCGGTAAGCGCACGGGCGAAGCCGACGAGGCCCGTCTTGTCGGAGACGGAAATCAGCGCCCGGCGCACGACTACGCTCTCGGGCGGGTGGCTCGCAATCGGGGAAACCATCGGTCGATGACGCCTCGCTCAGGGAGAGCGCGAAGCCATGACGCCGCAGGCAAGTCGGGTCAAGCCATGCTTGCCGGACTTGCCTGCCCGATGTGGGTGGCGAGATGGATCAGACCGCGACGCCGGCGGCACGAACCAGGATCGAATTCCACTCTTCCTCGGTCAGGAGCGTGCGGCTGATCGCACAGCCGTCGCCGCCGATCTCGACCACGTCCACCATGTTGGCGCCGGCGTCGGTGGGGAAGATATGGGCGAACACGCCCGAGACTGCGACCGCCTGCATCTCGGTTTCATAACGCCAAGCATCGGCGAAATCCTGGTCGAAGCCGACCTCGAGCATAACCATCTCACCGCCGATCTGCACACGGTCGCGGTCGAAATAGGAGAGGACATCGTCCTTGTCGTAGCAGACCGGGCCATAGCCATCGTCGAACAGCGACATGCCGCTCACGGCTCCGGGCAGGCCGTCTTCGGTTCCGTGAAGCTCTGCCTTGTCGCTGGCATCGTTGAAGTTCGAGGGAATGCTCGCCAGCGCCAGAGTCGCTGCCGAGACTGCAAGAACAGCCAGTCCGGTCGAGGCGATGATCGACTTCCCGAACTTCCTGGTCATCTCGAATACTCCCCAAACATGCTGGGCATCGTGCCGTCGTCTACACTCGGCGCTTACCCTGTCCTGCAAAGATAACGGAGCAGGACATGAAGTGGTTTCATCCAAGACCCTATTTAGGGGCTGTGCGCCCATTCCGCTGTGAAGCCGGCCACAGGCCGGCAGATTCAGTATGGTTGCCTTGACGGAATCGTTCCCGACCCCGAGAGTGCGGGCTGACGCCGTCACCGGGAACCGCTCATGTCGTTCTTCAGACTCTCTGCCGTGTTCGCCCTTGGCATAGGCCTCGGCGGCTGCGTGTCGCCTCCGTCGGGCTACTGGGACGCGCGGCTCGCGGAGATGCCGCTGGCCTATAATTACGGCTGCCGGAACGGGCTTTCCAAGGGCGACACCCAGGAGGCGGCGCTCTATTGCCCCAATGACATGCCGCTGCCGCCGAACGGGGTCTGGCGTCCGGGACTCCCCGCGCAATAGCTGCGCCTTGGTTCCGCCGGGAACTCCGGATTCGGGTTCGGGCGTGACAATCCGGGAACGTTTCGGGAACCACAACGACTGCGGTGCGTTTGCCACGCCTCTGTGCATGACCCTTGGCAATGATGTCTGGTGACTTTCAGGTATTCGAGGCGCTTCCCGTTGCGGTCTATGTGACTGACGGCGAGGGCCGGATAATCTTCCACAATGCCGCTGCTGCCGAGTTCTGGGGGGAACACCCGGAGCCGGGCAGTCACTGGCGGGATTCCTGGCGGCTGCGTTGGCTCGACGGCCGGCCGATGGCCCATGACGAGAGCCCGATGGCGCAGACCCTCAAGCAGGGCCGCCCGGTCCGTGGCCGTTCCGCCATCCTCGAACGACCGGACGGCACCCGAGTCTCGTTCATTCCCCACCCCTCGCTGCTGCGCAACGCATCCGGGGCCGTCACAGGCACGATCAACGTGCTCGTGGAGGCCGACGCCCATGAGGACAGCGACATCCAGCCCGCCCGGCTCGCGGCGATCGTCGAAAGCTCCGACGACGCGATCATCAGCAAGGACCTTCAGGGCCGGATCACCTCCTGGAATGCCGGTGCGACCCGGATTTTCGGCTACCGGGCGGATGAGATGATCGGCGCTTCGATCCGGCGGCTCATCCCGCCGGAGCTTCTCGCCGAGGAGGACGAGATCCTGGCCAAGCTCGGCCGCGGCGAGCGCATCGACCATTTCGAGACGGTGCGGGTCGCCAAGGATGGCCGCCGGATCGACCTCTCGGTTACCGTATCGCCGCTTCACAACAGCGCGGGAAAGGTGGTGGGCGCATCGAAGGTCGCCCGCGACATCACCGAGCGGAAGCAGGCCGCGGCCCTCCAGCGCCTTCTGTTCGAGGAACTGAACCACCGGGTCAAGAACACGCTCGCCACCATCCAGGCGATCGCCAACCAGTCGCTGCGCCGTTCGGCCAGCCCTTCCGATTTCGTGGCGAGCTTCGGCGGCCGCATCCATGCGCTCGCCCGCGCCCATGACCTCCTCGTCAGAAGCGAGATGAAGGGCTCCGATATCGCCGAAGTGATCCGCGAGCAGGTTCTGCTCGGCCCGGCGGCGGACCCGCGCATCAGCTACGGTGGACCATCGGTGAGACTCGATCTCCGGGCGGGGGTCCACGTCGCCCTCGTCCTCCACGAGCTCGCCACCAACGCGCGGAAGTATGGCGCGCTCTCCGTTCCCGGCGGGCGGCTCACGATCGACTGGCGGGTGGAGGCGACCGGGCCTGACCTGCTTATCTCCTGGCGGGAGGAAGGCGTGCCGCAAGTCAGCGCCCCCTCCACCCACGGCTTCGGCACGACCCTGATCGAGCGCACGCTCGAATCGAATGGCGGCCAAGCCTCGATCCATTACGCGGCCGGCGGCATCGTCTGCGAGATGCGGCTGCCGCTCCCGCGCGACCACGACCCGCGCTTCGGCGAGGCCGCGCCGGTGCGGTTCTCTGCCGGGCCCGCCGCCGGAGCCGGACGGGCGGAGCTTGCCGGCAAGCGCATCCTGCTCGTCGAGGACGAACCGCTGGTGGCGATGGACCTCGAGGAGTTGATCCGCAGCGCCGGCTGCCGGATCGCTGCCACGGTGGCGACTGTTGCCGCGGCGAAGGACGCCGTGGACGCCATCCCGTGCGATGCGGCGCTGCTCGACGCCAATCTCGGCGGCGAGGCGGTCGACGAGATCGCGGCGGCGCTCACCCGAAGGGGCATTCCCTTCGCCTTCGCCACGGGTCACGGTCCCGAGGCACTGCCGGCCGCGTTCCGCCATGCGCCGCTCCTCGGCAAGCCCTTCGAGCCGGAGCAGGTTCTTGCCGTGCTCGCAGCGCTGGTCCGACGCGATACCGCTCCCGTCGTTCCCCTGCGGCCGGGCAAGGGGCGCGCGCCGTAACAAGAGGCCTTGCTTCCAAGACGAGGCAGACAACGGGCGCCCATTGACACTTTTGACAGGATGCTGAAGATCGCCGCGATGCAACCGGGAGGAGGCTGGCATGGAAAAGGAACTGGAGCGGATCAGGCGGGACGCGGCGGCCCTGGAACAAGACCTTCAGTCGACCGACGAGAAGGTCGCCGCAGCTGCGGAAAAGAAGTTGAAGAAGGCCGCGGCGGACCTGAAGGCGCTTGCCAAGGAGCATGGCTTCAAACTGGCGCGTCATGAGGAGCCGACGGCGCCGCCGGAGATGCGCCGAAAGTGCGCGCCCGTGATCTCCACGGTTATCAACGGCAAGATCCAGATGTGCATTCTGGTCGGCAAGGAAGGGCGAAATTGCCTCTACTCGTGCAGCCCCGCCACGATGATGCCGACCTCGTGACCGCGTGGGAGAAGGAAATGGTGGGCGGTACTGGGATTGAACCAGTGACCCCTACGATGTCAACGTAGTGCTCTCCCGCTGAGCTAACCGCCCGAAAGGCGAGGCGCCGCTTAAGGCCCCCCGCGGGACAGCCGGCATATAGCAGCCCCATAGCCGGCTGTTCAAGCCTCGCCCGGAAATCTCTCCGGTCTCGATGATGTCGACGCCGTCGAGGTTGGCTCGTCCCGTATCGGGGGAGGAGGTCCTCACGCGGCAAGCAGCTTTTCCACCTGGTCGACCAGATCCTTGAGATGGAACGGCTTGGACAGGACCTTCGCCTGGGGCGGGGCGTTTGAATCGGGGTTGAGCGCCACCGCCGCAAACCCGGTGATGAACATCACCTTGAGGTCCGGGTCGAGCTCCGTCGCGCGGCGGGCGAGTTCGATGCCGTCCATCTCCGGCATGACGATATCGGTAAGGAGAAGGGTGAACGGCTCTTCACGGATCCGCTCATAGGCGGACAGGCCGTTATCGAACGAGACCACGTCGTGGCCGGCGTTCTGCAATGCCTTGCAGAGGAAGCGACGCATGTCGTTGTCGTCTTCGGCCAGGATGATTCTTGTCATGAACGAAGCCCCGGATGCCATCTTGCCTGTTCCACGCCGGCGAAGCCGCCGACGATCCCGTCGCGCTGCCGAGACTGTAGCGGCAATCGTGGTAAAGATCGCATGAACGTCGCCACCGGCAAGCGGATTCTGGCGATTGCCAGGATTGCCCTATATTGGCAACATCGATCGCGAGAGGTCCCGACGCCCCGAAGATGCAGACGCCCCGCGACCCCGAAGGCGATCCCCTTTTCGAGATCATGGCCCCCGAGCGGCAGGCGCTGCCGTTCGTGTTCAATTCGCCGCATAGCGGACGCTCCTATCCGCCGTCGTTCCTCGCCGCGTCCCGGTTGAGCGAATGGGCGATAAGGCGCTCAGAGGATACCTTCGTCGACGAGCTGTTCGCCCCGGTGGTGGAGCGCGGCGCGCCGCTGCTCAAGGCCAATTTCCCCCGTGCCTGGCTCGACGTGAACCGCGAGCCCTACGAACTCGACCCCAACATGTTCGCAGGACGACTGCCGACCTACGCCAACATCCGCTCGGTGCGGGTTGCTGGCGGCCTCGGCACGATCGCGCGCATCGTCTCGGAGAGCGAGGAGATCTATGCCGGCCCGCTGACTGTCGAGGAGGGGCTCGCGCGGATCGACCGCGTCTACAAGCCTTACCATGCCGCCCTCGGCCAGCTGCTTTCCACCACCCGGTCGCGGTTCGGCATCGCGGTGCTGATCGATTGTCATTCAATGCCGTCGACGGTGCGCGGCGCGGCCGGGCGGCTTCGCCCAGACGTCGTCATCGGCGATCGCTACGGGACAAGTTGCGCCTCGGGCCTCGCCGAGCTCGCCTCCGAGATCCTGACCCGCTACGGCTATTCGGTCTGCCGCAACAAGCCCTACGCGGGGGGATACATCACCGAGCACTACGGCAAACCCGGCCACGGGTTCCATGCGCTGCAGATCGAGGTCAACCGGGCGCTCTATCTCGACGAACAGCGGCTCGAGCGGAACGAGGGGTTCGACCGGCTGCGGGAAGACCTGGCAGGGTTCGTCGACACACTGTCGGCCGCCTTCGACACCGGCTTCGTCAACCAGCGCGACGCAGCCGAGTAGGGGCCTGAAAAGAAAAGGGGCCGCTCGTTTCCGAGGCGGCCCAAGTCTAGGGAGGAAACGCCCAAGGAGGGCAGTGCGATATCTCTACCGCACCGCAACAAAATGGGCCGGTTGGGGTCACAAATCAAGAGTGTTGATCAATTTTTCCGACGCACAGGATGTCGCAGGGTTGGTTTGGGGCAAAACGGTTTCCTCTATGCCGAAAAAAATATCGTAATTTCAAAGGTATAACCGAAGTGTGGCCGGCCGGTCACAGCCTCCCTTAAACCGTTTCAAGAGCCATTGGCAGAGCCCTTCATGACCCTTGTCGACGACGACTCGCTGCCGGTTTTTCTGGATCGCCTTGCCGACGCAGCTGCGAAAGCCATCATGCCTCATTTTCGGGCAAGCACCGAAGTGACCAACAAGGCCACCGCCCATTTCGATCCCGTCACCGCCGCGGACCGCGATGCCGAGGCGGCGATGCGGCAGCTGATCGCGGCGACCTATCCCGACCACGGCATCGTCGGCGAGGAATACGGGCCGGAGCGGGAGGACGCGCATCATGTCTGGGTGCTCGACCCGATCGACGGCACCCGCTCCTTCATCACCGGCCTGCCCGTGTGGGGGACGCTGATCGGCCTCCTCGAGGACGGCAAGCCCCGCCTCGGCATGATGGCCCAGCCCTTCACCCGCGAGCGATTCGCCGGCGACGGCCGGCGCGCCTGGTATACCGGTCCCGGCGGTCCCAGGCCGATCACGACGCGTGCCGCCGCCTCGCTCGCCGAGGCGGTGCTGTTCACCACCAGCCCCTATCTGTTCTCCGTCGCCGACGGCGAGGCCTATCGCCGGATCGAGAAATCGGTCCGTATGGCGCGCTATGGCTGCGATTGCTACGCCTACTGTATGGTGGCGGCCGGCCACGCCGACATCGTCATCGAGGCCGGGCTGCAGACCTACGACATCGTCGCGCTGATCCCCATCGTCGAGGGCGCCGGCGGCCGGCTCACGGCGTGGGACGGCGGCTCGGCGGCAGGGGGTGGCCGCGTCTGTGCCTCGGGCGACCCGAGGATTCATGACCAGGTGCTCGCCGAACTCGGCAAGGCGTGAGCCTCAAGACCCCGGAACGAAGGCGTCGAACGCCGCCCAGTACTGCTCGCGAAGCTTGTCGCGCTCCATCAAGATCTCGTGGCGCGCGCCGGGAATGAGCACGAAGGATCCGGTGCGGAGTTCGCCCGCGAGCCGCTCCACCGCCTCGACCGACACCACCTTGTCGAGCGAGCCGGCGACGAGCAGGATCGGCGTACTGACCTTCGTCGCGAAGGATTCGTCGGAAGCGTCGGCTATCGCCCGGCAGGCGGCGTAGAGCCAGCCATAGGTCGGCACGCCGACGGTGATCTGCGGCGCCCGTATCGACATGGCGCGGTTACGCTCGAAACGGACGGGGTCGCTGGTGAGCGGGTTGTTGTCGAATTTCATGTGCTCGATGGTCACCGCGTAGCGGCCGGGCACTTCGAGTTCGCCCAGGCCGAGCGCGGTCATCAGCGCGGTGCCGGCGGTCACCGTTCCCTGGGACGGCCCGCGGTTGCCAAGCCCGAGCAACGGCCCGTCGATCACCATGCGGGCGAAGCGCACCCGGCCGTCATGGACCGCGCGGAGCGCAACGAGCCCGCCGGTCGAATGGGCGAGGGCGAAATGCGGCGGCGGACAGTCGGGCAGCGCCACCTGCTGCATGAAGGCGTCGAGGTCGCGATCGTATTCGCCGAAGCTGTCGATATGCCCCTTCCGCGGGTTCCGGAGTCGGCGCTCGGAGCCGCCCTGTCCGCGCCAGTCGAAGCTGGCGACGGCGAAGCCGCGGCGCCGAAGGTCGTCGACCGTCTCGAAATAGCGCTCGATCGATTCGGCCCGGCCCTGAAGGATGCAGACCGTGCCGAGCGTCTTGCGCGCCGCCGGCCGCCAGTGCGCGGTCCTTAGCCGGACACCGTCGCTGGTCAATATCTCGCCGGCCACGGCACCGTCCGGCACAGGATTCGAGTCGATTCCGAAGAGGTCCATTCCGCCGCCGGTTGGCTTGCCGCCGCTTCGGTTTAGGACAGGAGGGGCGGACGCTCAAGCGGCGCCCGAAGGACCGGGCGAAAGCCAAGCCGGCGGCGTCCATTTCTGGACACCGCCGGCAAGTCGAGGACCGACATCGGAGGGGGGCGGGACGATAGCCGGCCTCAGTTCGGGGACGGTCAAGAAGCGAACCTCCAGTGACCGGCCGATCCGATGCGCGAAGGTATAGGCCGGCACGTCTGAACCGCGCCCGAAACGGTCGTTCATCTGCGGTTCAGAAAAGGGGCTGCGGAGCAGCGTCACGCCTGCGCGCACGGCGGACGACAGAGGGCCGGGACGCCGCACGCCTTCGAGATCGATCCGACCTGGAACCGGCTCTCGTCGCCAACTCAAATGCGGCAGCGAGCGCTTCGCACTTGTCTCCGACCGGGTGACCGAGCCACGCTGAAACAGCGTGGCGCCAGCGGATGTGCGAAATTCCTGATTTTTTGCAGCGAGCCGAAGATGCTGGCCGCCGCGCGAACCGGCGCGTAATCGAAGACTTCGCTCCTCGTTCGTCCTTATGGGAGCGAACTTGTTTGGACCGCATCTTCCATCGCCGCGGCAACGCCCGGCGATGGTCGAATGTAGTCAATCCTGCGGTGCCTGGGCGGGCAGCCAATCCGAAAACTCCCGCTCGAGGGCTTGGATGTAGCCGCGATAGCCGGCATCCGTGCCGGACTGGTAGGGGGCAAGCAGCCGGAGCGGGAAATCGGGATCGGCCACCTTGGATATGATCTTGTCATAGGCGCCGTCGGTCAGGCCCATACCGCCGGCGGCGCGGCGGATGGCGCCCATCATGCCGGCGAGTTCGCGGTAGTAGCCGGCGAGGGCGGCCTGGTCGCCGTCCACCCCGGACCGGAAATAGGCCCAGGCGCGCGTCGGGTTGCTCGCGGCGATCGAGGCGAGAAGGCCGGGCTCCCCGAGCGGCGCGCCGATGTAGTAGCCGGGCTCGGTGAGGAAATGGCGGAGCTGCGGGGCCTGGCGAAGAATGCCCGCCACCGTCTCGGGATCTCCCGCGCCGTATTTGGTGGCGACGAGGTTGGGATGGCTCTCCGCAAGCTCGGCATATTCCGCAGGCCTTACCAGACGGCCGGTGCGCATCAGGTTGTAGTGGAGAAACTGAAGCTCGGGAAAGCCGTCGCAGACGGCGGCGAAATACTGCCGGAGCTCCCGGTCGTTCAATGGCCCCCATGCCGGAATGCTGAACTGGATCACCTGGACGCCATGGTCGGCCGCGAAGGCGATACGCTCGAGGATGGTGCGGAGCGAAAGTGCGATGACCCCGACCATGGGCGTGCCGCCCACGGCGCGCATCTCCTCGACGAAGATCGTGACGACGCGGCGATAGTCGGCGTCGCTTACGGCGTG
The DNA here is from genome assembly GCA_022841545.1 of Bauldia sp. Taxonomy (GTDB): domain Bacteria; phylum Pseudomonadota; class Alphaproteobacteria; order Rhizobiales; family Kaistiaceae; genus Bauldia. The sequence goes on from JALHRF010000020.1 coordinate 13,614, forward strand.
CCCCTCCCCGGCCGTACCGAAGACGTAGAGGTCGGGCAGCCCGGCTTCGACCAGATTGCGGATGCTCCGCCGAAAGCACGCCTCATCCAGAGTGTCGTCGTCCCGCCAGGGTAGGCAGCACGTCCCGAGCACGGTTCGCTTGTAGCGTGCGGTCATGCCCTTCCCTCCCGCTCGAGCAGTGTCAGGACCACGCCGTCCGGCCCTGCCACGTAGGCGACCTTGACCATCGTCCCCTCCCACGTCACCGAGAGCGCCTCGCCCATGGTGGGATAGCCGCCCGCCGTCAGGCGTGCGGCCATCGCGTCGAGGTCGTCGACCACGAAGGTCACCGATCGAATCCCCGCGTCCGCCCAGCCGGCGTCCGCGCGCGGCTTCCCCTCGGGGCGCGCGAAGCACGCGACCTCTATCTCCGTGCCATCCGGTGCCTCGAGGACCGCTGCGCTCGCCTCGGCATCGACGGGCCCACCGAGGCGGGACAGCATTGCCGGGTCGTGCTTCACGCGGTCCCGGACGCGAAGGCCCAGAAGATCGCGGTAGAAACCGAGCGCGCCTTCCATGTCACGGGTGATGATCACCGCATGCAGCACGCCGAGGGTGCGCGCGCCGCTCATGGCGCACCTGCCAACGCCAACGCGGCGTTCTCCGGCAGGCCCGCGAGGGCGCCGCCATCCACCGGAATGATCGCCCCGTTGATGTAGGAGGCTTCATCGCTGAGCAGAAAGGCGACGACCGCCGCGATCTCGTCCGGCTCTCCTGGCCGACGGAGTGGAATCACGGCCTCCATCGCACGGCCGCGCCGGGGATCGCCTTCGAGCCATTCACGCGCGCGCTCCGACAGGACGAGACCGGGCGAGACGCAGTTGCTGCGAATGCCCTTTGGGCCGTAGTCGACGGCGAGCGAACGGGTGAGGGCAAGGAGGGCGCCCTTGGCACTCTCATAGGCCGCTTCGCCGTGGCCGGATGCAAGAGCGCGCTGCGAGGCGATCATCACGATTGCGCCGCAGCCGGCCGTCACCAGATGTGGTAGCGCCGCCTGCGCGAGGAGCATCGCGGCACTGAGATTGACGCGGAGCGCACGATCCCAGTCGGCGACGGCGACGTCGGCAACCGCGCCTGGAAAGTGACGGGCGGCGTTGCTCACCACGCCATCGATCCGTCCATGGCGGGCCAGGCAGAGATCCACAAGCCGGGCCCCGGCGCCCGCATCCCCGAGATCGACGGCGAGCGGCACCGCGTCAGGCAGAGCGGCCGCGATCGTGGCGAGGCGTTCGTCGTCGGCCGGGTCGGCCGTGATCACCAGGCGAGCGCCGTCCGCTCCGAGCCGGCGAGCGATGGCATGGCCTATCCCGCGGGAAGCGCCGGTGATGACGAATGCCCGGCCGGCGAGGCGTCCGCCCATTATCGCGTCCCCGCCGAGCGGAACATGCGCCGCCGCCGGAGCTGGTCCAAGCCGACGGCGACCACGATGATGACGCCAATCACGAAGTCCTGGAGCACGGGATCGATCTTGAGGAGAATCAGGCCGGTGGTGAGAATGCTCAGGATCAACGATCCGAGCAGGCTGCCGAGCACGGATCCGATCCCTCCGAACAGGCTGGTGCCGCCGATGATCACCGCCGATATCACCTGCAGCTCGAAGGCGACCCCGATGCTCGGCTGGCCCGAGCCGAGCCGGGCCGACATCAGCACACCCGCGAACGCGGCCGACAGGCCCGACAGGGCATAGACGGCCGTCGAGACGAGCCGCACGTTGATGCCGGCATTGCTCGCGGCCTCGCGGTTGCCGCCCACGGCGCGGACGGCATCCCCGAACACCGTCGTCTGGAGGAGGATGTGGGCGATGATGACGACTGCCGCTGCATAATACAGAAGAAGCGGCAGGCCGAGGAACTCGGCGCGCGCTATGGCCGAAAACGCATCCGGCAGCGGCGCGATCGGCTGGCCGCCCGTGAAGTAGACCACGAGCGAGCGCGCCGCGTAGAGCATGCCGAGCGTGGTGATGAAGGCAGGGATGCCGAAGTAGTTGATCAGCACCCCGTTGCCCAAGCCCGCCAATGCGCCGGCGCCGCTCCCGGCGAGGATCGCGAGGGGGATCGGCCAGCCGGCGAAGAGGAGGGCCGCACTCGCCATGGCACCGACCGCGAACAGGCTGCCGACGGAGAGGTCGAGTCCGCCGCTCACGAAGACCAGGGTGGTGAAGGACGCGACGATCGCAATGAAGACGGCATTGCGGAGGATATTGATCCAGGTGCCTGCCTTGAGGAATTGCTCCGACTGCGTCGCGCCGAAGGCGACGAAGAGGATAATGACGACGATCAGCGCGAACTGCGGACTGAGGACGAATCGCCTGAGCCACGACCCTGCCCCGGTGGACGATCGCGCGACCTCGGACCCGGCCGAAGGTTCCGTCGTGCTCACTGGACGAGCCCTGCTTCGGCGACGAGGCGGTCGGCCTCGATCGCACCGGTGATCAGGCCGACGATCTCGGTCCGGTCGGCGCTCTCGCGCTGGCGCAGTCCCTGGACCCGGCCCAGTCGCATGACCTGGATATCGTCGGCGACGTCGAACACCATGCCGAGGTCGTGGCTGATGAGCACGACCGCCTTGCCCGCGTCGCGCAGCCCTTGGATGATCGTGATCACCTGCTGGGTCTCGCGATAGCCGAGCGCCGCGGTGGGCTCATCGAGAAGCACGATCCGGGCATCCTCCTGGACGGCCCGGGCGATGGCGACGCCCTGGCGCTGGCCGCCGGACAGCACGCCGACCGGCACCCGCACGGAGGGGATGCGCACCTTGAGCGCGCGGAGCGTGTCGGCGGCGCCGTCGACCATGGCGCGCCGGTCGGAGAAGACGCCAAAGCGGCGGAGCGGCCGCCCGAGATACATGTTGGCGGCGACATCCAGGCATTCGATGAGCGCGAGATTCTGGAAGACCGTGGCGATGCCATGCTCGCGCGCCTTGGCGGGGCTAGTCAGGTTGACCGGATGGCCGTCGATCAGCATCTCGCCGTGATCGACGGGATAGACACCGGCGAGCACCTTGATCATGGTCGACTTGCCGGCGCCATTATCGCCGACGATGACGAGCACGCGCCCCGCCTGGGCCCGCAGCGACACGTCATTGAGCGCCACCACATGGCCGAAAGCCTTGGACACGTGGCGGAGCTCGAGGAGCGGTGCGCGAGATGCACTCATCAACCATGCCTCCTCACCGGCACATCAGGGTCTCCCACTCGCCCGAGAACATGTTCAGGCGCGCCTTGGTCGAGCCGGGATGAGCACGGGCAACGTCCTCGTCGATCTCGTAGCCCCAGCCCGGCGCCGTCGGCAGGACGAAGTATCCCTTGTCGAGCACCGGCCCGCCGGACTTCACCAGATCCTTCCGCCACGGCACGTCGAAATCGCCGAAGTTTTCGAGGATAAGGAAGTTCGGGATGTTGGCGCAGAGGTGGATGCTCGCCATCAGCCGGCCGGGCCCGTCGCAACAATGAGGGGCGACGCTAACGTAGTGCGCTTCAGCCATCGCCGCGATCTTCTTGGTTTCCATGAACCCGCCCGCGTAGACTAGGTCGGGCTGGATGACGTGTGCAGCCTGGCGCGACAGCAGCTCCTGGAAACCGAAGCGGGAATAGGTGTGCTCGCCGGTCGCAACGCGGGCGCCCATGGCCGACGCCGCACGCGTCACCCAGGCTTGCGAGTCCATGTTGTGGGCGGGAATCGGCTCCTCGCAGAACAGCGGTTCGTAAGGCTGCATCGCCTTGATCGCCTCGATCGCCGTTCCGACCGAGAAGCGGCCGTGGCACTCGATGAGGATGTCGACATCGGGCCCGACCGCGTCGCGGACCGCCTCCACCGCCTTGCAGGCGGCGCGGAGATCGGCGCGGCCCATCTCGCGGCCGCCGGCGCCGAACGGGTCGAATTTCAAGGCGGTGTAGCCGAGGTCCAGCACCTTCTCGACCGCTTCGCGGAGCTTGCCGAGATCCGCGATGCTCGCGTACCAGCCGTTGGCATAGGCGCGCATCCGGTCGCGCATCGCGCCGCCGACCAGATTGTAGACGGGCTGGCCACAGGCCTTGCCGACCACGTCCCACAGCGCCGTCTCGAGGCCCGCCATCGCGGAGTACATCACCGGCCCGGTATTGTGCTCGACCTGGTATAGCCGGAACCAGAGGTCCTCAATGCGGAACGGGTCCCGGCCGACGAGGTAACGTTCGGCGAACTCCTTCACCAGCGCCTCGACGGCGAACTCTTTCCAGCCGAGGGTGCCGTCCCCCCAGCCGACAATCCCGTCGCTGGTCGTCACCTTGACGATGAGGAAGTTCCGCCACGCCGCCTCTACGACGAAGGTATCGACGCGGGCAACGGTGCGCCCGGCGGCGGCGTTTCCGATCCTGTCGGCGAGGGCGATGGCGTCGTTCATGCTTCTTCTCTCGTTCTTGTGTCGTTGCTGGTGGCTGGATCGGCGTCGCCTCCCGTCGCGCCCTGTTCGGGGAGGTGACGCCAGATGTCGCGCCCATGCCGGCTCAGCTCGGCGGCGACGGCGGCCATGTCGCCGCTTCGAACATTGGCCAGCAGGTCCTCGTGCATCCGGGCAAGCGCATCGAGGTCGCGGCTGTAGTGTGGGCCGGCAACGGCCACGAACTTGCGAATCGTGCCCTCCACCAGCGGCCACATCGCCACCAGGATGGGATTGCCGGAATGGGCGTAGAAGATACCGTGGAAACGCATGTCGAGGCCGATCATGCTGGCGTAGTCGCCCCTTCCGGCGGCCTCGCGGAGCCCGGCGACGAGCGCGTCGAGTTCGTCATTGGCGGCTGGGGTAAGCCGGGTGCGGGCCAGTTCGAAGGCATAGGGCTCGACGCGATGGCGGATGTCGTAGGCACCCCGAGCTTCCTCCTTGGAGACCGAGGAGACGAAGGTGCCCCGATGCGGCAGCGTGATGAGGAGCCCTTCGTAGCAGAGGCTCGCGAAGGCCTCGCGCACGGGACCGGCAGACGTTCCCATTGCCTCGGCGACGCCTTGCTCGGTGAGCCGCTGGCCCATCGCCAGCTCACCCGACAGAATCTGTTCCCTGAGCCGGGCGCGGATCGCATCCGGCAGCGACATCCGAGCAAGCTGACCCTTGGCCGCCAACGCCATTCGACGAGCTCCATTCTCTCAGGTTGAGGGCGGGGAGCGTCGCGCTCCCCGCACCAGGGCGACCCGCCATCCGCACGTGCGGAGTGCCGGCCGGCCATCAAACCCTAGTAGCCGAAGGGCTTGTTCGCTGTCTCGGCCGAACAGCCCTGGTAGGGGAGGCTGTCCTTGCTGATCGGATCGACATCGACCGGATAGAAGGCTTCCGGGGTCTTGCCGGCGTTCTTGATCTCGCCGATCAGCTTCGCAATGTTGGGCGAGGTGTCGAACCAGCACTGGTTCAGCGTGGTGGTGATCCAGCCGTCCTCGATCGCCTTGATCGTTGAGTCCTGGGCGTCGACCGCGAGCACCTTGACGTCGCCGGGAGTCTTGCCCGCTTCGCCCAGCGCAGCGGGAACCGCACCCGGCGCAGCGCCCTCGATGATCCATAGGTAGTTCATCTCGGGATAGGCGCTGACCATCGCGCCCATCTTCTGGGCGGCGATCCCGGCGTCGCTATTGTCGGACTCCCAGGTCGCTTCCCTGACGTTGGGATGCTTCTCCTTGACCTGGGCCCGGAAGCCCTCGACCTGCGCAACCTGGTTGGGCGTGGTCTGGTCGGTGCCGAGGATGCCGACCACGGCCGTGCCGCCGGTCTGCTCCGCGATGAGGTCGGCGGCAAGCCGTCCGAACTGTTCATTGCCGGTGCCGACCGAGAACGAGGCATTGGGGTCGACGCAGCCGATCGAGGCCACGACGATGCCCTTCGACTTGGCGTCGTCGATGACCCCTTTGAACGCGGCCGGGTCGAGCGGGCAGGTGATGATGCCGTCGGCGCCGTCGGTGATCGCCTGCTCGATCTGGCTGATCATGGCCGGGATGTCGATCCTGGTCGGGCCGACCATGGTGGCCTTGTAGCCGCCCGCCTCGGCGGCTTCCTGGAATAGCCGGCCGGAGCGGCCCCAATCGGGCGTGTTGGGCAGCGGATTGACGTACCAGATATTGAGCGGCTCCTGCGCATTGGCAGGCGCGACGAGTGCCGAAGTGCCGATCAGTCCGGCAGCGATGCCGACAGCGACGATGTTTCGAAAAGCCATGGAAACCTCCCTGTTTGCGCCCGTGACGCGGGCACTTTTCTCCGAGCCGCAGGCGCGCTCGTCTCCCGATGCCGGGGTGAAGGGAGATTGCGCACTAAATGATCGATTGTCAATTCTCGAGAATTGAGCATGATGGAGAAAATCCCGGGGATGTCGGCATGGTTGGGACGGCACTGATCACAGGTGGGGCAGGCTTCATCGGCTCGTATGTGACCCGGCGCTTGCTCGCCGACGGCTGGCACGTGCTCGTCTACGACGCGCACGCGAACGGCAACGTGCTGACCATGCTGATGCCGGAGGCCTTTGACGATCCTCACATCCTGGTGGAGAGCGGACCGATCACCGACGGCGAGCGGCTCCGCGCGGTGTGCCTCGCGCATGGTGTCGAGGTTGCCGTCCACTTGGCCTCGCCGTTGACTCAGGATGTCACCGCCCGCCCCGCCGCGGGCATCGCAGACATTTGTCTCGGAACGGCCGCGCTTTTCGAGGCGGCCCATGCAGCCGGGCTCCGGCGGATCGTCTGGGCGAGTTCGGTGGCCGTGTTCGGAGCCAGCGCGCACTACCCTCCCGGCCCCCTGGCAAACGACGCGTGCCACCGTCCGTCTACCCTCTACGGCAGCTGCAAGTCACTCTGCGAGACCCTGTCTCGCCGCGCCTTTGAGACGGACGGGCTCGACGTCGTGGGGCTTCGCCTATCGGTCGTCTATGGCGCGGGCCGGCTCCGCGGCTACATGAGCTATCCCTCGCACATGCTCCGTGAAGCGGCCGCTGGCAACCCCGTCCACATTCCATGGGGGCGGCAGCCGCTGCACTGGCAGTATGTCGAGGAGGTCGCAGATCTTGTCGCGACGCTCGTCGTTCCTGGCGCGGGCGGAGGAGGACGAACGTTCAATGCCCCAGGGGACTGCCGCACCTGGGCGGATATCGGAGCCGTTCTCGCGGCGGCGCGACCGGATCTCGAGATCACGGTCGCGGACGAGGTCGACCCGGTGCTCGCCGACGTGGTGGAGGACTACGATGCCTCAGCGCTCGCCGAGGCCTGCGGCTATACCATGCGCTGGCCGCTCGAACGGGCTGTCCCGGCAACGCTCGAGCACTATCGCAAGATGCTGGCGTCGCCGATCCTTCTCCAGAAGGTGGGATCGGTAGCGTCAAACCATTGACGCTTGTTGATTCTCCGCCGATCCCAGCGGGAGACTTTGCTATGTCATCCTCGCTCAGGATGGGTCGTCCCGTCGACTTCGGCAGCCGTAAACCCGCCCATTATTCCCAGCGGTGGGTTCGCATCTCGTCTCGACGAGCCACTATCACGATGGCCTCAAGGGTCGCGTTCGTGATGCCCTGCTTTTTCATACTGAGTCGAGGGGAGAGAAGACCATCCCGATGATGACCAAGTAGTGACCCGAACACGCTGCGCTGAGTTTCGCCAGCGTGGCATATCGCACTACCTGTTCGCGTTACTGGCGAATTTGGAGCGGGCGAAGGGATTCGAACCCTCGACCCCAACCTTGGCAAGGTTGTGCTCTACCCCTGAGCTACACCCGCATCCGCGGCCCGAAGACCGTTCGCCGGGGCTTATATCGTTCATTGCCCCCGGCTTGCAACATCGTTGTCGCACTTGTTTGCGCGGAGCGCCCGGCCTAATCGTTCGCGGGCTCTGCAACGAGGTGCACACCATGCCGGCCAATGTCGACGATCTGATGGCGGAACTCGGCCGCCTTGGGATCGCTACGACCACCGTCACCCACCCGCCACTCCACACCGTGGAGGAAAGCCGGGCGCTCCGCGGCAGCATTCCCGGCGCCCATACCAAGAACCTTTTTCTCAAGGACAAGAAGGACGCGATTTTCCTCCTGACTGTGCTCGAGGACGCGGAAATCGACCTCAAACATGTCCATCATCTGATCGGCGCCTCAAGCCGCGTTTCGTTTGGCAAGCCGGAGCTCCTCGCCGAGAAGCTCGGGGTGATCCCGGGCGCCGTAACGCCCTTCGGCCTGATCAACGACCGCCCGCCAAGCATCAGCGTTATCCTCGATGCTGCGCTCGTCGCCCATGACAGGATCAACTGCCACCCGCTCACCAACACCGCCACCACCACCATCGCCACACCCGATCTCCTGGCTTTCATCCGCGCCGGCGGCCACGAGCCACGCATTCTGCCGCTCGATCAGGCGGAAGGCCGCAACCGATTGTAAAAGCGGCGCGAAGTCGCCATTTTAGCCCTCGACACGAAACCGCCCGGTCAAAACGCCGGCCAACGCATTCTGCGAGCAGGACATGAGCGCCGTCTTCTCAGCTGATACCGCCGCCAGGCCCCTTGGCGACGATCCCGTCATCGACACCACCACCCAGACGTTCGCCAAGGACGTGCTGGAGGAATCGCGCCAGCGGCCAGTGCTGGTCGACTTCTGGGCGCCCTGGTGCGGCCCCTGCAAGACCCTCGGTCCGGTGATCGAGAAGGCCGTCCGCGCTGCCAAGGGCGCCGTCCGCCTGGTCAAGATGAACATCGACGATCACCCCGCGGTGGCGGGCCAACTGGGCATCCAGTCGATCCCGGCGGTGATTGCCTTCGTCAAGGGCCAGCCGGTGGACGGCTTTGTCGGCGCGCTGCCCGAGAGTCAGGTCAAGGCGTTCATCGACCGGGTCGCGGGGCCCGCGGGCCCCTCCGACGCCGAGGCCCTCGTCGCAGAGGGCGAGGCCCTGCTCGAGGCGGGCGATGTCCCCGCGGCGGGCGAACGCTTCGCGGCGGCGCTCAAGTCCGAGCCCGAATCGGTTGCTGCCGTGGCCGGGCTCGCCAGGGCGCTGCTGGCGAGCGGCGAAGTCGATCGCGCCCGCCAGACGCTGGACATGCTGCCGGCGTCAGCCAGCGGCGACGCGCGCGTGGCGGCGGTCCGGGCGCAGATCGATCTCCTGGCGCAGACCGCCGGGCTCGGCGACAAGGCGCCGCTCGAAGCCAAGATCGCCGCCGATCCTGCCGACATGCAGTCGCGCTTCGACCTCGCCCTCCTCCTCAATGCCGAAGGCGATCGCGAGGGCGCGGTCGACCGGCTCCTTGAAATCGTCCGCAAGAACCGTAGTTGGGAGGAGGAGAAGGCCAGGAAGCAGCTCCTCCAGTTCTTCGAGGCCTGGGGCCCGATGGACGAGGCGACGCGCTCCGGCCGCCGTCAATTGTCGTCGCTCCTCTTCGCCTGAGGTTCCATCGTGAAGGCTGGCAACTGCCCGTATCGCGGCCCGGACGATCTGCCGGCGGTCATTCCCGTGTTCCCCCTGCCCGCGGCGCTTCTCCTGCCGCGATCCGAGCTGCCGCTCAACATCTTCGAGCCGCGCTACGTCGCGATGATCGACGCAGCCCTTGCCGGCGAGCGCCTCGTCGGCATGATCCAGCCCGACGAAGGGAAAGGCCCCGGCTCACTGGGGCCAAGCCTCTGCAAGGTCGGCTGCGCCGGCCGGATCACTGCCTTCGCCGAAACCGGCGACGGGCGCTATATGGTTACGCTGACCGGCGTGTCGCGCTTCATCGTGGTCGAGGAGATCGTCACCACGAAGCTCTTCCGCCAATGCCGGATCAACGCCGCGCCATTCGTTGTCGACTTCGCCTCCACCGCCGATGAATCGCAGGTCGACCGCGGCTCGGTGCTGAAGACATTTCGCGACTATCTCGATGCCCACAATCTCGAGGCCGATTGGGACAGCGTCGGCCAGGCATCGAACGAGACGCTCATCAATGCGCTCGCCATGATGGCGCCGTTCGGCACCGCGGAGAAGCAGGCGCTGCTCGAGGCGCCGGATCTCCGCGCCCGGGCCGAGACCCTCGTCGCGCTGACCGAGATGTCGCTCGCCCGCGACGGCGGCAGCTCCCGCCACTCCCTGCAATAGGAAGCGGAGAATGGCCGAAGCCGAACGCCGCGCCGGGCGGATCGACCCGAAACTCCTGGAAATCCTGGTCTGTCCACTGACCAAGACGACGCTCGAATACGACGCGGAGCGCCAGGAGTTGATAAGTCGCGCCGCCAGGCTCGCCTACCCGATCCGCGACGGCATCCCGATCATGCTGCCCGACGAGGCGCGGCCCATAGAGGAGTGAGGCGCGATCAGATCGCTTCGCCGCGGAGAAGCCGCGGCAGCTCGCCCCCCTCGCCGGCGGCCTCGCTGATGAACATCCGCTTCATCCCCGGCAACCGGTCGACCAGCCCCAGTCCGACATCGCGGACCAGCCGGAGCACCGGGTTGTCGTTGGAGAAGAGCCGGTTGAGGACGTCGGTGGTGACGCCCATCTCGAACGAATCGAACCGTCGCCAGCTCTGGTAGCGTTCGAGCACCGTGGCCGAGCCGATGTCGAGGCCGAGGCGTTCCGCCTCGACGATGGTCTCGGCCAGCGCCGCGACGTCGCGGAACCCGAGGTTGAGCCCCTGCCCCGCGATCGGATGGATGCCATGGGCGGCGTCTCCGGCGAGTGCGAAGCGGTCGGCGACGAAGGCGCGCGCCAGCGTCAGCCCGAGCGGGAAGGCACGCGGCTTGCCGAGCGGCGTGATCGCGCCGAGCTGGCGGCCGAAGCGCCGCTCCAGCTCGTAGCGGAAGACGTCCTCGTCGCCGGAAACGATGCGCTTCGCGATGTCGTCGCGCTCGCTCCACACCAGCGACGAGCGGTTGCCCTTGAGCGGCAGGATGGCGAAGGGGCCTCCCGGCAGGAAATGCTCGACCGCGCGGCCGTGATGCGGACGCTCGTGCTCGACCGTGACGACGATGCCCGACTGGCGGTAGGGCCACGACACCGTGCCGATGCCGGCGAGCGAGCGGAGGCGCGAACGGCCGCCATCGGCGGCGACGAGCAGCCGGGCGGCGATGGTGCGACCCGTGCCGAGGCGGCAGAGGACGCTCGAATCGCCTGTCGTGAAATCGTCGACGGTGTCGGGTGCGATGATCGTGGCGCCGGCGGCTTCGGCCCGGTCCCGCAGCGCGCCGACCATGTCGCCGTTCAGCACCATATGGGCGAAGGGTTCGCCGTCCTTTGCCCTCCCGTCGAAGGTGAGGAAGACGGGACGCACCGCATTGCCGGTCCGGCTGTCGGTGATCACCATTTCGGTGATGGCTTGCGCGTTGGCGGCGATCGCTTCCCACACCCCGAGCCGGTCCAGCATCCGGCGTCCGGCCGCGGCGATCGCCGAGGCGCGGTTGTCGCGGGCGACCGCCTCGGGCGGCGACGCATCGACCACCGTCACCTCGAGCTCCGGACCGGCGAGCCGAAGCGCAAGCGCAAGCGACAGGCCGACATGGCCGCCGCCGGCAATCAGCACATCGACCCGGTCGGAATCGCTCGCCGCCCCCGTCCCTTCTCTCGCCGAACCCATGGTCGACTTCATGCCTCTATCCATCGCCGCCATCTGCTATCAACACTGACCTGCCACTTGCGATCGAGACCCGCCATGCCCGCCGCCAGCCCTGAGACTAGCAGAGCCATCGTCAAGGTGATCGAGGAAGAATCTGCGGCATTCTGGAACAAGGACTTCGAGGGAATCGCGCGGCACTGGGTGCACGCGCCGCATGCCCGGCACATGGGGTGGTGGAGCCGTGGTGGCGTCAGCGTGATGAGCGGCTGGCGGGAGATCGGGGCGCGGATGAAGTGGCAGATGGAGGCCAATCCGGAACCCAACCCCACGGCAAGGACCGTGCGCCGCGAGAATTTCAACATCCAGGTCAGCGGCGACCTCGCCTGGATGACCTTCGACCAGTACGGGATAGAGACGGGCGACCGGCAGATGGACATGCCCGGCCTCTCCCACGAGACCCGCATCCTCGAAAAGCATGGCGAGGAATGGAAGATCGTCTACGCAGGGTGGCTGCTGGCCGGACCGGACGAAGCCGGAACGGGCCCGTCTTCCAGCCGCACCAGGGTGGCCTGACATGGGGAGCGCGATCCAAACGCTGCTCGAAGTCCTCGACCTCGAGAAGCTCGAAGAGAACCTCTACCGCGGACGAAGCCCTCAGGTCGGCTGGCAGCGGGTGTTCGGCGGGCAGGTGATCGGCCAGGCACTGGTTGCGGCGGCGCGCACCGTAGAGGAACGCGCCGCCCACTCGCTCCACGGCTATTTCATGCTGCCCGGCGACCCCTCGGTCCCGATCGTCTACCAGGTCGACCGGATCCGCGACGGCAAGAGCTTCGCCACCCGGCGGGTCGTCGCCATCCAGCACGGCAAGGCGATCTTCTCCATGTCATGCTCGTTCCAGTTGCCGGAGGAGGGCCTCGACCACCAGATCCCGATGCCGAAGGTGCCGCCGCCGGAGGAACTGCCGTCGGAGGCCGAACTCAAGACGCTCTTCCTCAACGCGGCGCCCGAGCCGGTGCGGCGCTACTGGGAGCGCGAACGTCCGATCGAGATCCGCCCCGTCGACCTTCAGCACTACATGAGCCGCGACACCCTCGACCCGCGCCAGAACGTGTGGATCAGGGCAACCGGGCCGCTCCCCGACGATGCCGATATCCATCGCTGCGTTCTGGCTTACGCGTCCGACATGACGCTCCTCGACACATCGCTGTTCTATCACGGCCGCTCGATCTTCGACCGCGACCTCCAGGTTGCGAGCCTCGACCACGCGCTCTGGTTCCACCGGCCTTTCCGGGCGGACGAGTGGCTCCTCTACGCTGAAGACAGCCCCTCCGCATCCGGCGGACGGGGCTTCAACCGCGGCAGCCTCTTCAGCCGCGACGGGCGGCTGATCGCCTCCGTGGCGCAGGAGGGGCTGATCCGGCTGAGGTCAGCCCCAACGGACAAGGGCATAGTGCCCAAATTCTAGGCTTCCGAGTCTGACATCGCCCAGGATTCGCGGAAATCGTAGCGGAACCTGCAGATCGGCCGCGGTTCCGGATTGTCGGCGCTGACTTGGCACAGACCTTGATTGTTCCCTCCGCAGTCGATGCCGGCGGCCGAGCCGCCCGGTCCGGCAGGATTCATCGGATTCCGCGTGGCGAGGGTCGCCGGCGGACGGAAACAGGGACCACGCCATGAAGATCGTGATGGCCATCATCAAGCCGTTCAAACTCGACGAGGTGCGCGACGCCCTCACCGCCGTGGGCATCCAGGGGCTGACGGTCACCGAGGTGAAAGGCTACGGCAGACAAAAGGGCCACACCGAGATCTATCGCGGCACCGAGTATGCGGTGAGTTTTCTGCCCAAGCTCAAGATCGAGATCGCCGTCGCCAGCGATCAGGTCGACAAAGTGGTGGAAGCCATCTCCAGCTCGGCCAAGACCGGCCAGATCGGCGATGGCAAGATCTTCGTTTTCGCCATTGAGCACGCCATTCGCATCCGAACCGGAGAAACCGACACTGACGCCCTTTGAGGCGTCGCACCATTTGGCGGCAGTGATTTGCCGATATTCTCGGCGACTGCCTAGTAATTGACCTTCACTTACAACGTCGTCTGCTCCGAAACGAGAAATTGGAGCGGGCGACCTTTGCATTGTCGCGCTTCGCCTTCGTGGCATGCCTCTTGAATAAGCTATCGCCTCAAACATGGGCGGCGCAGACGACGTCGCTATCGGGGGGCGTAATGGGCGACCAGTCGGCGGGCGGCGATCTTTTCTTCGTACTGATGGGGGCGATCCTGGTGTTCGCCATGCACGGCGGATTCGCCTTCCTCGAGGTCGGGACCGTCCGACGGAAGAACCAGGTCAACGCACTGGTCAAGATTCTGGTCGATTTCGCCATCTCGACGACAGTCTACTTCCTGGTCGGCTACACAATTGCCTATGGCCTCGGCTTCTTCGTTCCGGCCGCGGAACTGATCAATGGCGAGGGCTATGGTCCGCAGGGTATCACCCTGGTCCGACTCTTCTTCCTGATCACCTTTGCCGCCGCGGTCCCTGCGATCGTCTCAGGGGGCATCGCCGAGCGGATGAAGTTTCTGCCCCAGTGCGTCGCGACCGCCCTCCTCGTCGCCTTGCTCTACCCCTTCTTCGAGGGCATCGCCTGGGCCGGCAACTACGGCATCCAGGGCTGGTTCGAATCCACGCTCGGGGCCCGGTTCAACGACTTCGCCGGGTCAATCGTCGTCCATGCCGTTGGCGGCTGGGTGGCACTCGCCGCGGTGCTCCGGCTCGGACCGCGCCTCGGCCGTTACGACCGCGGCGGGAACGTGAATTTCCCGCCGTCGAGCATCCCGTGGCTGGCGCTTGGGTCGTGGCTCCTGTGCATCGGCTGGTTCGGTTTCAACGTCATGACCGCGGGTTCGCTCGGTGCCGTGACCGGGCTGATCGCGGCGAACTCGCTGATGGCGATGGTCGGCGGCATCCTGGCGGCGGGCATCGCCGGCCGCGGCGATCCGGGCTTCGTCCACAACGGCGCGCTCGCCGGACTGGTGGCGGTCTGCGCGGGGTCGAACGTCATGCATCCGGCGGGAAGTTTCGTGGTCGGAGCGGCGGCGGGCGTCATCTTCGTCAAGGGCTTCGAGATTTGCCAGAACCGGCTCCGGATCGACGACGTGCTCGGGGTGTGGCCGCTTCATGGTCTGTGCGGTCTGTGGGGCGGCATCGCGGCCGGCATCTTCGGCCTTGAGGCGCTGGGAGGACTGGGTGGCGTCACCTTCCAGGCCCAGCTTGTCGGCTCCGTGCTCGGCGCCGCCTATGCCTTTGCCGGCGGCTACTTGGTCTATTCGGTCGTCGATCTCGCGATGGGACTGCGCTTGTCCCCTGAACAGGAGCGCCGCGGCGCGGATCTCTCGATCCACAAGATCTCGGCGAACCCCGAATCCGACATCATCGGATGAAAACCGGGTCGAGGTTTCTGCATACAAATTAGGCAGCACCGGGCGGAGACCGCCGAGCCTGGCGACTCGCGAGACCCGAGGTCATCCCCAATGGCCGCTTTGTGCGATGCAATCGCGATGGCACGGCGATTGCTACCACTCGTGGAGCGGCGGCCCGCAGCCGCCCAATTGATGTGCATACAATGCCATGGGCCCGCGTGCCGAACGATTCTAAGGGGAAAGCTGATGAAGTTGACCAAAGTCCTCCTAGCCGCGACGCCACTCCTGGCGCTCGCAGCGTTTCCGGCGCTCGGCCAGGACCCAGCGCCGGTTGAGGTGCCCGAGGCGGTCGCGGAGGCCGTGGCGGCCATTCCAAATCCGGGCAATACCACCTGGATGATCACGGCGACGGTGCTCGTCCTGTTCATGACGGTGCCGGGCCTCGCCCTGTTCTACGGCGGCCTGGTGCGCTCCAAGAACATGCTGTCGGTGCTGATGCAGGTGCTGATGATCGCCGCTGTCGTGTCGATCATCTGGGTCATCTACGGCTACTCCTTCTCCTTCGGCGGCTCCGAGAGCCCGTACTGGGGCGGCACCGCCAAGCTCTTCCTCGCCGGCGTCACCGCTGATTCGATCTCGGCAACGTTCAGCGACGAGGTCATCCCGGAGTACATCTTCATCTGCTTCCAGATGAGCTTCGCCATGATCACGCCTGCGCTCATCGTCGGCGCCTTCGCCGAACGCATGAAGTTCGGGGCGGTCATGCTCTTCTCCGTCCTGTGGGTCACCTTCGTCTACTTCCCGATC
The DNA here is from genome assembly GCA_022841545.1 of Bauldia sp. GTDB lineage: Bacteria > Pseudomonadota > Alphaproteobacteria > Rhizobiales > Kaistiaceae > Bauldia. The sequence goes on from JALHRF010000020.1 coordinate 29,374, forward strand.
GCCCACATGGTCTGGGACGCCAACGGCCTGCTGTTCGCATGGGGCGCCCTCGACTTCGCCGGCGGCACGGTCGTGCACATCAATGCCGGCATCGCCGGTCTCGTCGGCTGCATCATGGTCGGCAAGCGCATCGGACTCGGCAAGGACATGATGGCGCCCAATTCCATGGTCCTCGCCATGGTCGGCGCTGCGATGCTCTGGGTCGGCTGGTTCGGTTTCAATGCCGGCTCGAACCTCGAGGCCAATGGCGGCACGACTCTCGCAGTCATCAACACCCTCGTCGCCACCGCGGCGGCGATCGTTGCCTGGGCGATCATCGAAAGCTTCACCCGGGGCAAGGCGTCGATGCTCGGCGCCATATCCGGCCTCGTCGCCGGTCTTGTCGCGGTGACGCCAGCCGCCGGCCTCGTTGGGCCGATGGGCGCCATCGTGCTCGGCATCGTCGCCTCCATCCTCTGCTACTTCTTCGTGGCGGTGGTGAAGCCGGCTGTGGGTTATGACGACAGCCTCGACGTCTTCGGCATCCATGGCATCGGCGGCATCGTCGGCGCCATCGGCACCGGCGTCCTGGTCTCCGAGTCGCTCGGTGGCATCGGCTATGCCGAGGGCGTGACCATGGCCGGTCAGGTGTGGACGCAGATCCTCGCGGTGCTCGTCACCATCGTCTGGTGCGGCGTCGTCAGCATCGTCCTCTACAAGATCGTCGACCTGATCATCGGCCTCCGGGTCACGCCCGAGGTCGAGCGGGAGGGCCTCGACCTCGCCGCTCATGGCGAGGCTGCCTATCACCAGTAGGCGCTTGATCTGACGCGGCTTTTCGAGCCGCTCCCCTAACGAAGAGCCCGGCCCCGCCGGGCTCTTTTCTTTTGCCGGACGGGCGCGCCGGGACCCATGGTTAATCCGCGCTTTACCAAAGCCGCGATACGGTCGGGCCGGGCAAGAGGCGGGACCGTGGGGCGATCGGCACAGACCGCGGCCGCAACGTTGCGGCCGCGGTCTCTGTCCGGCGGCCGAACACGGACGCCCAGGATGGGCGCAGGCCCGAAGGGGAACACGTGGCGTCTCGCAACAGGGGAGGGTCAATGCGTTCGACCAGGTCGGTGCCGATCCCCGTCTCGGGCGAGGGCGCCGTGCGGCGCATCGTCAGGCGCAATCTCACGGCGATTTCCGGCCTCGGGCTGCTCGCGCTCACCGCGGCGATCGCCGCGAGCCTCGCGACCTGGACCGTCGACGATCCCAGTCTGAGCCACGCGACCGACGTTGATCCGAGGAATGCCCTCGGCTTCCCCGGCGCCGTGGTCGCCGATCTCATCATGCAGTTCTTCGGCCTTGCGGCAATTGCGCTGCTCCTGCCGCCGGTGGTTTGGGCCTGGCGGCTGGTCTTCGGCCGGGCCGCCAAGTTCGGCTGGCGTACGGCCGTCGTCTGGCTTGTCTCGACCTTGTCGGCCGCGCTGTCGCTGGCGACGCTGCCGGTGATCGGCACCTGGCCGCTCCCGACCGGTTTTGGCGGGGTTTCCGGGGATCTCCTCCTCCGCATTCCGGCCTTCTTCACCGGTCAGACGCCGTCCGGCGTCGTCGCGGCCGTGCTTTGCGTCGTCTTCGCCGTCGTTGCCGTATTCCTCGGCGTCCGAGCCTGCGGCTTCGGGCTCGTCCCCCGGCGGAAACCCGCGGCGGAGGCCGGATTCGACGAGGACGAGGCGCCGCCGGCGCCCCGGCCTTCCCGCCGCGTGGTGGTTGCCGACGATGCCGACGACGACGAGAACGACGTGGACGACCTCGACGACAGCGCCGACATCGATGCAGACATGGCGGAGGACGACAGACCGGGCCGCGGCGCCGTCCTTTATGGCGCCCTCGCCCACACCGCGCTCCGCACCATCGGCATGATCCGCCGCCGCGTGCGCGCCCTGAGTGGAGGACGTGCGACCCGCGCCCGGCAGGCCGGCGGCGCGATGGATGATGATTGGCTCTACGGCGATGCCCCGCCGCCGCGGATCGAGCCGCGGCTCGACGCCGAGGACTATCCCGCCTTCGACGACGAGGAACCCGAACCCTACGCCGATGAACCGCCGCCGCCGCCCGCCAGGTCCAAGCGGGTCGCCGCGCCGGCGCCGCGGCCGAAGGCCGCCAAGAAGACGACTCGGGCGCCGGCCCGCACGCCGGTCCAGTTCGAACTGCCGCCGCTCGACCTGCTCGGGGAGCCGAAGGCCTCCGAGCGCAAGGCATCGATCAACCCGGCCACGCTCGAGCAGAACGCCAGGCTGCTCGAAGGAGTGCTCGACGACTTCGGCGTTCGCGGCGAGATCATCAATGTCCGGCCCGGCCCCGTGGTCACGCTCTACGAACTCGAACCGGCGCCCGGCATCAAGTCCGCCCGGGTCATCGGCCTCGCCGACGACATTGCCCGTTCGATGAGCGCGATTGCCTGCCGCGTTGCCGTGATTCCGGGCAAGAACGCGATCGGCATCGAGCTGCCCAATGCCCGACGCGAAACCGTCTATCTCCGCGAATTGCTCGCCGCGGAGGACTTCGTCTCGACCAAGGCGAAGCTCGGGCTCTGCCTCGGCAAGTCGATCGGCGGCGAGCCGGTGATCGCCGATCTCTCCCGCATGCCGCACCTGCTCGTCGCCGGCACCACCGGCTCCGGCAAATCGGTGGCGATCAACACCATGATCCTGTCGCTTCTCTACCGGATGACGCCGCAGGACTGCCGGCTGATCATGATCGACCCGAAGATGCTGGAACTGTCGACCTATGACGGCATCCCCCATCTCCTGACCCCGGTGGTGACCGACCCCAAGCAGGCGGTGATCGCGCTGAAGTGGACCGTCCGCGAGATGGAGGACCGCTACCGCAAGATGTCGAAGCTCGGGGTCCGGAACATCGACGGCTACAACCAGCGCGTCGCGCAGGCCGAGGCCAAGGGCGAGGCGCTGTCGCGCACCGTCCAGACCGGCTTCGATCCCGATACCGGACAGGCGATCTACGAGCGCGAGGAGCTCTCCTTCGCGCCCATGCCCTATATCGTGGTCATCATCGACGAGATGGCCGACCTGATGATGGTCGCCGGCAAGGACATCGAGGGCGCGGTCCAGCGCCTCGCGCAGATGGCGCGCGCCGCCGGCATCCATGTGGTGATGGCGACGCAGCGGCCCTCGGTCGACGTCATCACCGGCACGATCAAGGCGAACTTCCCGACCCGCATCTCGTTCCAGGTCACCTCCAAGATCGACAGCCGCACCATCCTCGGCGAGCAGGGCGGCGAGCAGCTCCTCGGCCAGGGCGACATGCTGTTCATGCAGGGCGGCGGCCGCATCCAGCGCGTCCACGGCCCCTTCGTCACCGACGACGAGGTCGAGGACGTCGTCCGCTTCCTCAAGGAGCAGGGGACGCCGGAATATCTCGATGCCATCACCGCCGACGAGGACGAGATCGACGCCTCGAACTACGAGGAGATGGGCGGCGGCGACGCCGAATCGACCGACCTCTACGACAAGGCCGCGGCGATCGTGCTCCGCGACCGCAAGGTTTCGACCAGCTACATCCAGCGCCGGCTGTCGATCGGCTATAATCGTGCCGCCTCGATCATCGAGCGGATGGAAAAGGAAGGCCTTGTCGGCCCCGCCAACCACGCCGGAAAACGCGAAATCCTGGTGGGCGAGGCCGAGGAGGAAGGCTTCCGGTAGCCCTGGCCCTGTCAATTTAGGCTGGTCGCGCGCCGCGAATTGGCCATATAGAATAGGGATATCGCATCGGGCGATTGCCGGAGCGGACTGCTCCGGGGCATGGAGGCGAAGGCTTGAGATACGGCGCCTGGCGGATCGATCGTGGCAAGGGTTTCCGGCGAGGGCTGATCGCCGGGCTCACGCTGATCCTTGCCGGTACGATTGCCGCATCGGCGGGCGCCCCGACCGGCAAGGTGCCGCTGCCGCCGCCGCGGCCGGGCAACGCCCCGATGGCGACCCCGGTTGCCGAAGGGGGCGGAGGCGGTATCCGCCTGAACATCGGCAAGAAGAACAAGCAGCAGGAGCCGCCCGCGGCCACCAGCGCACCCTCGGGTGGCGGCGGCGGCCAGCAGGCGACGCTGGTCGACATCACCAACTACTTCAACCGCTTCCGTACCATGGAAGGCGACTTCATCCAGTTCGGCCCCCACGGCGAGCAGTCGGAAGGCATCTTCCACATCTCGCGGCCGGGCAAGATCCGCTTCCAGTACAAGCCGCCGGTCAAGCTCGACGTCATCTCCGACGGCAGGAACGTCTCCGTGCTCAACACCCGCACGATGACGCAGGACTTCTACCCGCTCAACAAGACCCCGCTCCGCTATCTCCTGGCCAACAATATCGACCTCTCGGCTCCGGGCCTGGTCGACGAGGTGCGCATGGAGCCCGATCTCATCGCGATCGTCATCGTCGAGAAGTCGAAGCTGGTGAACGGCAAGCTGACCCTGGTCTTCGACCGGCACAGCTACGAGCTGAAGCAGTGGATCGTCACCGACGCGCAGGGCCTGAACACCTCGGTCGCCGTCTACAACGTGACCACGGGCAAGAACTCCGACCCGGAACTTTTCAAGATCAACTACTACCTGTCGCAGTAGGCGGCCCCGGGGTGCGGGGCTGCCGCACGGCACCTGACCGCTTGGCCCCACCGGCAACCACCCCCTTGAAATCACGCATACCGTGCACCATCTCGGTTGGAGCGCGGATCGTCCCATATCGGTAGCGCCCCCCGTCTCGCCGAGGGCGATTCGCCGGCGCCGGCGTCAAGTTCGGCGTTGCGCTTGTAACGCGCGAGAGCGCCCAGCCTCCCCCGGGGCTGGGCGCTTTTTTTTCTTTGGCAAGGCGTCGTCTTCGGTGCGATCGAGATGACCTGGGGGCTTCAGGTCTCCAACATAGTCTTCAGTTTGCCCGGAGCCAGGATGGCTACGCGACCGTAGCCCAGCGCAATCAGGCCCATCGATTGCCACTTGCGCATCATCGACCCTGCAGTGGTGCGCGAAATATTGGCCATGGCTGCGATTTCCTCCTGGCTCGCGTCGACCTCGACGGGACCGGCGAGCACCCCGGCAGCAGACCTGAAGCCCCCAAGACGCAAGAGAACAGCAAGAAGCCGCTTGTCTTGCTGGCGAATCATGTGGTCGGCCAACGACCCCAAGGCGGTGTCGAGATGCCCCATCAGCGGTGCGACGAAGCACTTCCAAAAAGAGGGGTCTAGCTGGGCGATCACATCAATGGCATGCCGCGTCAGGTAGAGAAGCGCAACAGGCCGCGCAGCCGACAGGCTGACAGGTCGCGGCTGACCTACGATGGAGGGGCCCTCGCCGAACCAGGTTACAGGTCTGAACAAATGGACAACGTAGGGACCGTGCTCGCTGCCAGCGAGGACAACCCGAACTGTGCCGGTCACCAAGCCATACATACCCCCCGGCTCATCGCCAGCGATGTGGATGGTGTCACTCGTCATGAACTCGCGCAGACGCGCCCGCTCCAGAACCGCGGTTCGGAACTCACGCGGCACTTGGCTGAGCCACCCATCACGACCTGCCAACTCTTGGGCAGTGGCTTTATTCATCGGTCGCCGTTTCCAATTGTGCGCTGGCGGCCAATTTGAGGTTTGAGGCTGCGGTATGCAAGCCGTGAACCGACCAAGGGCTAACGTATGGAGCGGAGGTAAGTGATGAACCTGTTCAGGCTCGGGCCGTCCGACTGCGGCAAGGTCCCGCTGGCGCCACTAGCCAACACCGTCCAGGACCGGGCGATGATGCAGCACACGCCGAAGGCTGAGGGCAAGCTAGCGCGTCCCGCCAGTTTTGGCCTGCTGATCACTGCAATCGCTTTGGCGGCCTCGATGTATCCGGTAGAGGCAACAGCTGCCGAAATGGTAACGCCCGAAAATTACATCAGGGCGGAAACCGACCGCAGCTTTGCCAACATCGCCGCCCAGGCTGGCGGGGTTAACAAATTCTACTACGTAAGGCAGCCCACGCCGCTGGATGAACAGACGGTCGTGCGCATGAACCGCGATACCCTCTACTCTGCCTCAATCGTGGATACCGAGGGAGGAGCCACGGTCACATTGCCGAAGGCACCGGATGGCCGGTTCATCTCGGTCCTGCTGATCGACAACGACCACTACGCCCCCGCCGTCTACTACGATCCGGGCACATACAAACTGCCGATGGACACCAAGTATCTCGGGGTCGTCGTGCGTGTTCAGGTATCTGATCCGGAAGACCCCGCCGAAATCGCCCTTGTCAACCAGATCCAAGATCAGGTGGTCGTCAAGGCGAGCAGCACAGACCCGCTTCCGCCGATGAAGTGGGACCCGGCTTCACTGAAGGCACTGACGGAGCAGTATGAGAAGGAGTCGGCACAATACAGCAGTTGGAAGGGAATGATGGGACCGCGTGGCCGCGTCGACGAAGCCACCCGTCACATTGCGGCCGCAGCGGCGTGGGGGCTCAATCCCGAATGGGATGCCACCTACCTGAACTACAGCGGTGGCCATGACTATCGGGTCTGCCACGCGGCAACCTACGAGGTGCCAGAAAACAAGGCGTTTTGGTCCATCACGGTCTATGGCGATGACGGCTACATGAAGAGCGAAAATGCCATCGTCGGCACTTCGAGCGTCAAGCTTAACGTCGACGGCACGTTCACTGTTCACTATGGCTCGGAAGAGGCGTGCGGCAACGTTTCCAACCGCCTGGACGTGACCGAGGGCTGGAACTTCCTCATGCGTATCTATCGTCCGGGTCCGTCGGTGCTGGACGGAAGCTACAAGCTCCCGATTGTTGTCGGTGCGAAATGAACTTCCTTAGAGGAACCATCGCGATGAACAGACGGCACTTCCTTTTGAACGTCTGTCCGCCTCTTTTGTTATTGCCGCTGTTTGGCCTACCGGCTTTCGCAGAGGACGTAACCGCGACTGAAGCTCGCGCGATCGCCAAGGAAGCCTATATCTACGGTTACCCCATAGTGGACAATTACCGCATTCAATATTCCTACTTCGTTGACGGCGCGGACCCTGACTACAAGGCGCCCTACAATCAGCTATTCAATATACCGCGGGTCTTTACGCCGGAAGACAGGGCCATCCAGACCCCTAATTCAGATACGCCATATTCGTGGATAGGGCTCGATCTGCGTACGGAGCCGATCGTGTTCACGATCCCGCCGATCGAAAAGGATCGCTATTGGAGCCTCCAACTCATCGACCTGTACACCCACAATTTCGACTATCTGGGCAGCCGCACCACCGGTAACGACGGCGGCAGCTTCATGATTGCCGGTCCGGACTGGCAGGGAGAAGCACCAGCGGGCATCACGAAGGTCATCCGTAGCGAGACCAGCATTGCATCGGCTCAGTTCCGTACACAACTTTTCAATCCCGACGACCTGGCGAACGTGAAGGCCATCCAGGCCCAGTACATCGTGAAGCCGCTCTCGGCGTTCCTGGGCGAGCCCGCGCCGAAGCCCGCGCCGCCAATCGCCTTCGTCAAGCCGCTGTCGCTCAGCGCACAGAAGACTTCGCTGGAGTTCTTCGACCTGATGAATTTCGGGCTTCAGTTCGCGCCGACGCATCCATCGGAGACCGAACTCATGGCGCGCTTCGCCCGAATTGGTGTCGGTGCCAACGAGACCTTGGATGCCAGCGCTCTTTCGCCCGAAGTGAAAACGGCGATTGAGGACGGAATCGCTGATGCTTGGGGAGCCTTTGCGGATGTTAAGGCACAGGTCAATGCCGGCGAAATCACGTCTGGTGATATGTTCGGAACGCGGGACTATCTCAACAATAACTATGTGTATCGAATGACAGCTGCCGTTCTGGGAATCTACGGCAACTCCAAAGAAGAAGCGATGTATCCCGCTTACTATGTGGACGCCGATGGCAAGACTCTCGACGGCGCCAAGCGCTACGCATTGCGCTTTGCACCAGGGCAACTGCCGCCTGTCAATTCGTTTTGGTCGATTACGATGTACGAGCAGCCTGCCAGCTTGCTGGTGGCCAACCCGCTGGACCGATACCTTCTCAATTCGCCAATGCTACCCCAGTTCAAACGCGATGCCGATGGCGGACTGACTCTATTTATTCAACACGAGAGCCCCGGCAAGGACGATGAGGCAAACTGGCTGCCTGCACCGATCGGACCTTTCTCGGTTATCATGCGCCTCTACTGGCCGAAGGCAGAGGCTCTGGACGGGACGTGGACCGCACCGCCCGTCCTGCTAGCAGAATAGGCACTGACTGCCCCGGTTCGAGCCTTAGCTAGCCCTATAAGGTCCGCGAAGGGACTGTGCCTGCTTTGTAGCCGGCGCGTCTTCCTGCGAAATTCAACAAGAGCGCTTGCTCGACTGGGCGGAAGCCGAGGGACTTCGCCGGCGCCGCGAGATTGCATGCATGTTGGCACGACCGTTGCGACAGCGGTTGCGAAGAGGCGGCGTCGGTCCGCCTTCGGGCGATTGCTTCATTCGCAAAGGGGTGTGTGCAATGACAAGATTCGACCTCTCCCGCCGCGGGCTCCTCAAGGGCGGCGCGGCGCTCGGCGCCTTCGGCCTGGCGAGCGGCGTCCTGCCGATCCGGCTGGCCCATGCCGCGCCGCTCACCATCGGCATCGTCTATGTCGGCCCGCGCGACGACTTCGGCTGGAACCAGGCCCATGCCGTCGCCGCCGAGGCGCTGAAGGCGATCCCCGACGTGACCGTGGTCGAGGAAGAGAACGTGCCGGAGACCGACGCGGTCTCGAAGTCGATGGAGAGCATGATCCAGCTCGACGGCGCCGGACTGATCTTCGCGACCTCGTTCGGCTATTTCGATCCCTTCATGCTGCAGATGGCCGAGAAGTACCCGGACGTCCAGTTCCGCCACGCGGCCGGCCTGTGGAGCGACAAGAACCCGAAGAACGCCGGCAGCTATTACGGCTACCTCGACCAGGCCCACTACGTGAACGGCGTCGCCGCCGGCCTCTCGACCACGTCGAACAAGATCGGCTTCGTCGCGGCGAAGCCGATCGGCACCGTGCTCCTCAACATCAATTCGGTGCTGATGGGCGCGCGGAAGACCAACCCCAACGCCACCGTCCAGGTGATCTTCACCGGCGAGTGGTCGATGCCGGTCCGCGAGGCCGAGGCCACCAACGCCCTGATCGACGCCGGCTGCGACGTGATCACCTGCCACGTCGACAGCCCGAAGGTGGTGATCGAGACGGCGGAAGGGCGCGGCGTCAAGACCTGCGGCCACAATGCGAGCCAGGCGCCGCTCGCGCCGAAGGGCTTCATCACCGGCGCCGAATACAAGTGGATCACCATCTACTCGCAGTTCGCCGACATGCTGTCGAAGGGCGAGACGCTGCCCAATTTCGTGCGCGGCGGCTACGACACGGACTACGTCCAGAACACCGCCTATGGCGCCGGCGCCTCGCCCGAGGCGATCGCCGCGGCCGACGCGGCGAAGGCCGACATGAAGGCGCTGAAGCCGGTGTTCGTCGGCCCGCTCAAGGACAATGCCGGCAACGAGGTCATCCCCGCCGGCACCGAGCATCCGCCCTATGACGTCTGGCTCGAGCAGACCGGCTTCCTGGTCGACGGGGTCGTCGGCTCGATCACCTGACGCTTCTGAACGAAATGGCGCGGCCGGGGTCTTTCCTCCCCTTCACCCCGGCCGGGCCAGGTTTCTTTTCTCAACTAAGGGAGCGCAGTGCGTGACGGTGACGACGACCGAACCGAGTTCAGGCGCGCCGGACCTTTCGGCAACCGGCGAGTGGCTGACCCGGATCGCCCGCTCGGCCGAGGCGGTGATCATCCCGCTCTTCGCGATCCTCGTCGCCGCGCTCCTCTTCGCGATCTTCCTCCTCGTCCTCGGCAAGTCGCCGGTCGAGTTCTTCACCCTCCTCTGGGTCGGCGGCTTCGGCACGCCGTTCTCGTGGACCAACACGCTGGTCCGCGCCAGCCCGCTGATCTTCACCGCGCTCTGCGTCGCCATACCCGCGCGCCTCGGCATGGTGGTGATCGGCGGCGAGGGGGCGCTGGTGCTCGGCGGCTTCGCCGCGGCGGCGATCTCGATCCCGCTCATCGACTGGGCCTCGCCCTGGATCACCATGCCGGCGATGATCCTCGCCGCCGCGCTGGTGGGCGGGCTGTGGATCGGCTTCGTCGGCGTGCTCCGCCACTATCGCGGCGTCAACGAGACCATCTCGAGCCTGCTCCTGTTCTACATCGCCGTCGCGATCATGAACTTCTTCGTCGAAGGCGCGCTCCGCGATCCCGCCAACCCGAACAAGCCGTCGACCCCGCCGATCGGCGACGCGAACATGGTCGGCACCATCCCCGGCACCGACATCCACGGGGGCCTCGTCGTCGGCATCGTGCTGGCGGTGCTGGTGTGGGTGCTGATGAACCGCACCAAGTTCGGCTTCGCGGCGCGGATCACCGGCGGGAACGTGCGCGCCGCACGGGCGCAAGGGCTGCCCGTCGGCAAGCTCATCGTCATCTCCTGCGCGCTCGCCGGCGCCTGCGCCGGCCTCGCCGGCTATTTCGAGGTCGCCGCCATCCAGGGCCGGGCCAACGCCTCGATCGCCGCGGGCTACGGCTTCACCGGCATCCTCGTCGCCTTCCTCGCCCGGCAGAACCCGCTCGCCATCATTCCCGTCGCGATCTTCCTCGGCGGCATCGATGCCGCCGGCGGCCTCGTCCAGCGCCGCATGGACATGCCCGACGCCACCGTCCAGGTGCTGCAGGGGCTGATGTTCGTCGTGCTCCTGGTCAGCGAAACGCTCTACGGGCGCTTCTCCTTCTTCCGACCGAAGGCCGGCAAATGACCGAAGACTCGACCCTCTCCATCGTCCTCCTCGCCATGGTCGCCGGCGCGATCCGCGTCTCGACGCCGTTCCTGTTCGTGAGCCTCGGCGAATGCCTGACGGAGAAGTCCGGCCGCATCAATCTCGGCCTCGAGGGCACGCTCGTGTTCGGCGCGATGGCGGGCTACGCCGTCGCCTACGAGAGCGGCTCGGCCTGGCTCGGCGTGCTCGCCGCCGGGCTCTCGGGCTGCGTCTTCGGCGCGCTCCACGGCTACATCTGCAAGCTGCCGAAGGTCAATGACATCGCCATCGGCATCGCGCTGATGCTGTTCGGCACCGGCCTCGCCTTCTTCCTCGGCAAGGCCTACATCCAGCCCCAGGCGCCGCGCCTGCCCTCGATCTCGCTCGCCGGCTGGACCGGCAACCCGCAGCTCGAGCAGGCGCTCCAGGTCAACCCGCTCTTCCTCGTCGGCGTCGTGCTCGCCTTCATCATGTGGTGGGCGTTCAAGAACACGCGCTTCGGCCTGATCGTGCGCATGACCGGCGACTCGGCCGCCGCCGCCAAGGCGATGGGCTACTCCGTCGACTGGGTGCGGTTCATCTCGACCACCATCGGCGGCTTCTTCGCCGGCGTCGGCGGCGCGTTCCTCTCGCTCTACTATCCGGGGAGCTGGAGCGAGGGCCTGTCCTCCGGGCAGGGGCTGATGGCGGTGGCGCTGGTCATCTTCGCCCGCTGGAACCCGATCGCCTGCTTCCTCGCCGCGCTCCTCTTCGGCGCCGCCGGCGCGATCGGCCCGGCGCTGCAGTCGGTCGGCATCACGCAGGGCTACTACTTCTTCAACGCCGCGCCCTACGTGCTCACCCTCCTCATCATGATCATCTCAACCTCGCCGAAACGCTCGCTGAAGGGCGCGCCGGCCGAGCTGTCGATCACCAAGTGAGCCGGCACACAATGGCGCAGCTCGCGACCCTCACCAGGCTGGAATCGGGCCGTACCGTCGCGGCCGACCCGTATCCCTGGCCGTATGACGGCGATCTCCGGCCGGACAACACGGCCCTCATCATCATCGACATGCAGACCGACTTCTGCGGCAAGGGCGGCTATGTCGACGCGATGGGCTACGACCTGTCGCTGACCCGTGCACCGATCGAGCCGATCGGGCGCCTGCTCGCGGCGATGCGGGCGAAGGGGTACACGATCATCCACACCCGCGAGGGCCACCGTCCCGACCTCTCGGACCTGCCCGACAACAAGCGCTGGCGCTCGCGGCGGATCGGCGCCGGCATCGGCGATCCCGGTCCGCAGGGCCGCATCCTCGTCCGCGGCGAGCCGGGCTGGGAGATCATCCCCGAGCTCGCGCCGCTGCCGGGCGAGCCGGTGATCGACAAGCCGGGCAAGGGCTCGTTCTGCGCCACCGACCTCGAGCTGATGCTCCGCACCCGCGGCATCCGCAACCTGATCCTCACCGGCATCACCACCGACGTCTGCGTCCACACCACGATGCGCGAGGCCAATGACCGCGGCTTCGAGTGTCTGCTCGTCGAGGACTGCTGCGGCGCCACCGACCCCGGCAACCACCTCGCCGCGATCAAGATGGTGAAGATGCAGGGCGGCGTGTTCGGCGCGGTGGCGACGTCCGGGGCGTTGCTGGAGGCGCTGGCATGAGCAACCCCAAATTCTCACTCCCTCCCCCGTCATCCCCGGCGAGCCCGGCTTTGCCGGGCGAGGGAAGGGGACCCAGTAACCACAGACCTCCCCGCATGGAACCCTCCGCACGGTTCCGCGATACCCGTCGCTCCCCACTCACCTCCAGCATCGTTTACTGGGTCCCCGCCTTCGCGGGGATGACAGGTTTGAGTTCGCCACGGGCGGATGGCGCTCGCCTCGGGGCCATGAACACGCGCACCGCCAGGTCACCCACCCGCCTGTCATCCACCGTCCCGACATCCACCCTCCTGTCATCCCCGGCGAGCCCGGCAAAGCCGGGCGAGGGAAGGGGACCCAGTAACCACCGCCATTCACGTTCAGGACAGGCGGTTGAAACCCGCGTGCGCGTCCGCGACACGCGTCGTGCCTCACTGACCTCCGACATCGTTTACTGGGTCCCCTTCCCTCGCCCGGCTTTGCCGGGCTCGCCGGGGATGACACGGGGGTACAACGGGACGCGCGGGAGCACGCCATGAGCGCCGCCCTCGACACCACCGCCCGCGCCAAACCCCGCCGCGCCATCGGGCTCGAGACCA
>JALHRF010000021.1 GCA_022841545.1 Bauldia sp.
AGACACGATCTTGCGGATCAGCGCGTCGACCGCGGGGTTCCTGATACCGCCATAGTTCCGCGACCCTTCGCGGTCGGCCGACCCTGAACCGAAATACTCGATCTGCTCGTTGCCGGGCGACATCGATTGGGCCCAGCCGCTGTACATGACATCGAAGTCGCGGCTGCGAACGCGGTTCTCGTATTGCGAGGTGTCGACGGGGCGAATCTCAAGCCGGATGCCGATCTTGGCGAGTTCCTGCTGGTAGCGGAGCGCGATCTTCTCATAGAGCGGCCCGTTCATCAGGAACTCCACGGTCATCTGCTTGCCGTCGGGTCCGAGCAGCCGGTTGTCCTCGAGCGTCCAGCCGGCCTCATTGAGGAGCTTCAGCGCCGCCCGAAGGTTGTTGCGGGCCTTGGTCGGCGTGCCGTTGTCCGGGTTCTTGAAGACTTCGGTGAACACCTCCGGCGGCACGTCTGCCCTGACCTCTTCAAGGAGTTCCAGTTCGCGACCCTTGGGCAGCCCTTCCGCGGCCAGCGGAATGCCGTCGAAGTAGGACCCGAGGCGCAGATACTGGCCGTAGAAAAGCGACTTGTTGATGTCCTCGTAAGGAAAGGCGAGATTGAATGCTTGGCGAACCTTCGGATCCTTGAAGGGCTCGCGGTCGAGGTTGAAGATGAAGCCCAGCATCAGACCCGCGGTGCGATAGGGCTCCTCGTACTTGTCGAGGACGACGCGCTTATCCTTGACCGCAGGGAAGTCGTACCCTGTCGCCCAGACCCGCGCCGTCGATTCCTGGCGCCAATCGATCTGGTCTGCCTTGAAGGCCTCAAGCTCAACCGTCTCGTCGCGGAAGTACTCGTAGCGGATCTCGTCGAAATTGTTCGACCCGACATTGACCGGCAGATCTTTGCCCCAGTAGTCGGCCACGCGCTCGTAGACGACGGTGCGGGCGGGCGTCACGGACTTCACCCGATAGGGGCCCGAGCCCAAGGGCGGCTCGAGTGTGCTTCGCGAAACGTCGCGCTTGCTACCCTGCGCGTCGGTGCCTTCCCAGTAGTGCTTGGGCAGGATGAGGAGCTGGCCGACGATGTGCGGCAGCTCGCGGTTCCCCTTCTCGTCGAAGGTGAAGGTCACCTCGCGGACGCCGGTCTTCTCCGCCTTCTCGACGTGCTGGTAGTAATAGGCCTGTTGCGGATTGTGCTCCTTCAGCACATCGAAAGAGAAGACGACATCTTCCGGCGTGACCGGTTGGCCATCGTGCCACTTCGCGCCTTCGCGCAGTCGATAGGTCACCGACGAATAGTCGTCGGGGTACCTCATCGCCTCCGCGAGGAGCCCGTACTCGGTCGATACCTCGTCCATCGAGGAGACCATGAGGGTATCGTAGATCAACCCCAGGCCAAGCGGGGTCGATCCGCGCGGCGGCACGAAGTTGAGGGAATCGAAGGTGCCGATGTCGGACATGCGGACAACGCCACCCTTGGGCGCGTCGGCGAAGACATAGTCGAAATGCGGGAAGTCGGCCGGATATTTCGGCTGTTCCTCGACGAGGCTCGTGGCGTGGCGCCATTCGCCCTCACCCGTCTGCGCCGCTGTGCCCGACGCAATGACCGCCAGCGCCGAAGCGGCGACGAACGCCGTGAGTATCGATCGCATCGTCAAACTATCTCCCAGGGTTTCCCTGCAAGGCCAGCAAGGCGTTTCTCCCGCCATATTAAGGGCAGCATTGAGGCTCGTGCACCTCGCGGGGCCAACCTTAACGAAATTTCATCCACCGAACGCAAAACGCCCCGCCGGAAGGCGGGGCGTCGAAATCGGTTCGGAGTGAGGAAAACCCTTACTGCGCAGGAGCTTCCGCCGGTGGAGAGCCCGGTTCGGGGGCTCCCTCGGGGGACATGGCCTCGGCCGGAGGCTCCGGCTGGGCGGGCGCTGGGGCCGCACCACCGGATTCCCCTGACGAGGCGCCGCCTGATTCGGCTGGCGCGGCGGCCGGGGTTTCCGTCGGCGCAGGAGCCGGCGCCGCGTCTGCCGGCGGCTCCGCAGCGGGCGGCTCGGCTGCGGCCGGTGCTTCGGTAGCCGGGGGCTCCACCGCCGACGGCTCGTTGGCGGGAGGTTCAGTGGCACCCGGAGCCGGGGCAGGCGGTTCGGCCGCTGGTGGCGCAGTGGCCGGCGGCGGCGCCGCCGCGGGCGGCGTCTCGGTCGTTGCCGGCGGCGTTTCCGCAGCAGGCGGTGTCTCGGTCGCGGCAGGCGGCTCTGTGGCAGGCGGGACCTCGCCTGCGGCCGGCGGCGCCTCGGCGGTCGGAGCCGGAGTCGGAGCCGGCAGCGGAACCGGGCTGTCGGATAGTGTCCGCAGGTAAGCGATGATATCGGCCCGCTCCGCCGGATTCTTGACGCCGGCATAGGTCATCGCCGTGCCGGGAATGAAGCCCTTCGGATTCTCGATGAAGTGATCGAGATTCTCGAAGGTCCAGGTCATCCCCTCCTCGCCCTTGGCGCGCATGGCGTCGGAATAGTCGAAATCCGCGACATGAACGAAGTTCGCGCCCACGACGCCCCACAGAGTCGGGCCGACCCTGTTGGGGCCGCCCTTCTCGAAGGTGTGGCAGGTCTTGCACTTGGCGACGTCGCTCTCGCCATCCTCGACGCTGGCCGTCTGCAACCGGTCCGCAATCGGCGCGACAGCCGGCGCGGCCGGCTCTTCCGTGCCCTCCCCGCCCGGTTCCGCGACCGCGATGACGTATCCCGGCTGCTCGTGATGCGGCGGCGCATAGATCATGTCCGCCACGATGCCGACCACCATGATGCCCAGTGCCGTGCCAAGCACCGCGCCGGCGATCTTGTTGACTTCGAAATTCATCTGCCTCGAGTTCCCGCGGCCAGGCCTGTCGGCGGCGCTTTGAGCGCCACCCCCGTCGGCGGCGAAACTACAAGCTTTCTGATCTGCGAGGCAACACGTATAAGCGCCCCGTGTTGAGACCTTTTGCCCCAAGGAAACGACGGCCCGAAGCCGCCGTTCCACTCCCTCACCCAATGTTTGCCAGAATGACCGACGCTGCCGTCATCGTCCTCATCCCGGCCCGCATGGCCGCAACCCGCCTGCCCGGCAAGCCGCTCAAGGACATCCACGGCGCGCCGATGATCGTCCACGTCCTCAGGCGCGCGATGGAGGCCGACATCGGTCGGGTCGCCGTCGCAACCGACGACGAGGACATTGCTGCCGCCATCCGGTCCGCCGGCGGGGAAGCCGTGATGACCGGGCGCGATCACCTCAACGGCACCTCGCGCATCTTTGAGGCGCTCGCCCTGATCGATCCAGCCGGAGCCGTCTCGACGATCGTCAATGTTCAGGGCGATCTTCCGACCGTGGAGCCCGCCACCATCCGCGCGGCTCTCGCCCCGCTTTCCGATCCGGCGGTCGATATCGCCACCGTCGCCGCCGAGATCGTCCGGGACGAGGAGCGGACGAATCCGGCGGTGGTCAAGGTCGTCGGGACGCCGGTCGGCGAAGGCCGGCTCCGCGCGCTCTACTTCACCCGCGCCACCGCGCCGTGGGGCGATGGGCCGCTCTATCATCACATCGGCCTCTACGCCTATCGCCGCGCGGCCATGACCCGCTACATGGCCCTGCCGCCCTCGCCCCTCGAACGCCGCGAGAAGCTCGAGCAGCTCCGGGCGCTCGAGGCTGGCATGCGGATCGATGTCGGCATTGTCGATGCGGTGCCGATCGGCGTCGACACGCCCGATGAACTCGAGCGGGCGCGGGCGATGCTGGCGGCGATTGAGTAGGCGACCCTCCCCTTCCCGCTTCCCGCCTGCTACAGCCTTCCCAGTCCGTCAGTCACCCCTTTCTGCAACCCCACGAAAGCCATGCCCCGTCTCAAGAAGATCGTGTTCCAGGGCGAGCCCGGAGCCAATTCCCATCTTGCCTGCCAGGAAGTCCACCCCGACTACGAAGCGGTGCCGTGCCCGACATTCGAAGACTGCTTCGCCGCCGTCGAGAAGGGCAAGGCAGACCTGGCCATGATCCCGATCGAGAACTCGGTCGCCGGCCGGGTCGCAGACATCCATCACCTGCTCCCGACGTCCGGGCTTCACATCGTCGGCGAGCACTTCCTGCCGATCCATTTCCAACTCATGGCTGTGCCAGGCGCGCGTCTCAAGGACATCAAGTCCGTCCACAGCCACATCCACGCCCTCGGCCAATGCCGGAAGATCATCCGCGCCCATGGCTGGACGGCAATCGTCGAGGGCGACACTGCGGGCGCGGCGCGCGAGCTCGCGGATCGCGGAGACCGGACGCGGGCAGCACTCGCGCCACGCATGGCCGCGGGACTCTATGGCCTCGACATTCTCAAGGAAAACGTCGAGGACGAAGCGCACAACACCACCCGTTTCATCATCCTGTCGAAGAAGGACGTCCGGGCCCCGGCCAGGAACGGACCGGTGATCACGACCTTCGTGTTCAGGGTGCGGAACGTGCCGGCCGCCCTCTACAAGGCGATGGGCGGCTTCGCCACCAACGGCGTCAACATGACCAAGCTCGAATCCTACCAACTGGAGGGCAAGTTCTCCGCCACCCAGTTCTATGCGGATGTCGAAGGCCACCCCGAGGATCGCCCGCTCGCTCTCGCTCTTGAGGAGTTGGCATTCTTTACGGCCGAGGTCCGGATTCTCGGCGTCTACCCGGCGAGCGCGTTCCGCGACGGGCTCGGGTGAATCCAGCGAGGATACCCGGCAATTCGGCGAGGATTCACTAAACCTTTACTTAAACCCGACGGAAGCTGCTGCAGCGCGGGAACCTCATGTGGAGACGACCGTTTCCGACGCATGAGCACTCATGCCCCCAACCAATCCGCCATAGTCCTCGTCGTCGAGGACGAGGCCTTCATCCGTGAGGACGTCATCGACGTCCTTGAACGGGAAGGGTTCGAGATGTTGCGCGCTTCCAATGTCCATGACGCGCTCGCCGTGCTCGACCAGAGCCCCGGCATCCAGGCTGTCTTCACCGACATCCAGATGCCCGGCAGCCTCAATGGACTCGACCTCGCCCGCCATCTTGCCGGCTGGCGCCCCGAGATCGCAGTTCTGGTGACGTCGGGGCGGAGCCATGCCGCGCCGGACGACCTCCCCGCCGTCAGCCGATTCATCCCCAAGCCATACATGCCGGGAACGGTCGCAAGGATTCTCCGGGAGATGATCTCGAACGATGATTCGGGCTGGAATCCCGGCTTCGACAATGGCGCCGGCAGCCGCAGTCCCTCCGTCGCGCCGACTTGACCCGTTGGCTGCGGCCGCGGTCCTCGCGGGCAGGACGGCCTTTCGATTCCGACCCACTGATTTCCGTTGACGGCATCGACCTCCTGCTGCCCTATGCGCGCCGGAGGAGCCGCGGCGACGTCGGGGCTACGCGCTCTTGCGCGGATACCGGAGTTTGCTCCCCGCGCAGATGCACGCCCTAACCCATCGCGAGGAAAATCAAATGGTCAAGTTTGTCGCCTACCAGTCGCAGAACACCGCGAACCTATCCGAAATCGGTCTCTTCCAGAATATCAAGCACAACCTGACCCGAAAGGGTGAAGGCAAAAGCTTCGATGCCTACAAGGGCAAGATCGACATGCATGTCGAGGGGCAGGGTATGCTCTTCGGCCTCAAGAATCCCGTCAGCGGGACGATGAAGAGCATCAACGTCGAGGTCAACGGCACCGACCAGTACCAGCTCAAGGGCCTGTCCATCAAAATCAACAAGATGAAGACCGTCTTCAAGGGCAACTACGAGTCCAAGATCTTCGACGGCAATGACACGATGACCGGCTCTGCGCAGGCGGACAAGCTGTCGGGATTTGGCGGCAAGGACAATATCAACGGCGGCAACGGCAACGACACCATCCTGGGCGGCGACGGCAACGACCAGCTTTATGGCCAGGGCGGATCGGACGTGATCAAGGGCGGCTCGGGCAATGACTTCATCGACGGCGGCGCCGGCTTCAACACCCTCACCGGCAATGGCGGCAGTGACACCTTCAATTTCTCTACCCAGCTCAGCCCGAACAATTCGTCCGCCATCACCGACTTCAAGCCGGGGACGGACGTGATCCAGTTGGTCAAGTCGGTATTTCCCGACCTTTCGGGCAAGGGTGCGCTTGCCTCGAAGTATTTCATCAAGTCGAGCGATTACGACGGCGAGGACGGGGTGGTGGTCTACACCAAGTCGAGCGGCAAGCTCCAGTTCGCCACCAGCAGCGACGTTCTGGTCAAGTTCGGCGAAGTCTCGGCCAACACGAACCTGAAGGCCTCGGACTTCTTCATCATCTAACCCGATCATGAACCGGCGCTGTGGAGGCCCCACGGCGCCGGATTGCCGCCGCGAAGCCTTCAGAACGGCGTGCGGCTGACGATCGCTGCCGCCAACGTCCCCTCGTCGAGATAGTCGAGTTCGCCGCCGACCGGCACGCCGTGTGCGAGCCGCGAGACCTTGGTCCCCAGCCCCTGAAGGCGGTCGGTGATGTAGTGGGCCGTGGTCTGCCCATCGACCGTCGCGTTGACCGCCAGGATCACCTCGGTCACACCGCCCGCGGACACCCGCTGCACCAGATCATCGATCCGCAGATCCGCAGGCCCGACGCCGTCGAGCGGCGAGAGCACGCCGCCGAGCACGTGATACCGGGCGCTGATCGCACCGGCGCGCTCCAGGGCCCAGAGGTCCGCGACCTCCTCCACCACGATGATCGTGCCGGCATCGCGCCGCGGGTCGGTGCAGATCATGCACGGATCGCTGGTGTCGATGTTGCCGCAGGTCGAGCAGACGACGATCCGTTCCACCGCCACCTCCATCGCCTTGGCGAGCGGGACGAGCAGTTCCTCCTTGCGGTCGATGAGGTGAAGCGCCGCGCGGCGCGCCGAGCGCGGGCCCAGACCCGGCAGCTTGGCGAGAAGCTGGATCAGCCGCTCGATCTCGGGGCCGGAAACGGAACGGGCCATCAGATCCTAACGGATGAACTGATCGACATAGGCCACCCCGAGGCCGCATGCCGCGTAGTGCTTCCGGCACATGTCGATCTTGGTGAAGACATCCTCGTAGCCGGTCGCCTTGCCCCACGGGTCGACATAGAGCATCAGCCCGTTGACCTGGAACAGGGTGATCATCTCCTCGACGTCGTCGGGGACGACGAGGGTATGGGTCTCGCCCGGGGGCTCGTAGACATAGCCGCCTTCGGTCGCCACCCAGTCGTGCTCGAGATAGTGCCACCGGCCCTTGATGACATAGCCGTGGACCGGGTTGGTGTGGCGGTGGCGGGATAGGACGCCGGCCCGCGTCACCTTGAGGAGATTGACCCAGTAGCCCTGCGAGGCGTTGAGGCAGAGCGGCCGGAACCAGACGTTCGGCGCCTGCGGCACCCAGACCCGCTCGTCCTCGGGAAGGACGCTCGGGACGACGATGTCGGGCGACGCCTCTTTCGGCATCGGTAGCTGGTAGGGCATGCGCGGATCGGCCTGGCGCGCCGGTTCTGACATCTCTTCCTCCCTCACATCGACGCGTAGCCGCCGTCGACCGGCAGCACCGCCCCGGTGACGAAGCGGGCCGCATCGCCGGCCAGGAACAGCGCCGGGCCGACGAGATCCTCGGGCATCCCCCAGCGGCCCATCGGCGTCCGCTCCAGGATCACGCGGCTCCGCGCCTCGTCCTTCTGCAACGCCTCGGTGAGCGGCGTCGCGATCCAGCCCGGGGCGATGGCGTTGACCCGGATATTGTCCTTCGCCCAGGCAATAGCCAGCGATTTGGTGAGCGTCACGATGCCGCCCTTCGAAGCCGAATAGGCCGGCACCAGCCCGCCGCCGAAAAACGAAAGCATCGAGGCGATGTTGATGATGGCGCCGCCTTCCTTCGCCAGCGCCGGACGGCAGGCGGTCGAGAGGCGCATCGTGCCGGTGAGGTTCACGTCGAGCACGGCTTCGAATGTCTCGATCTCGAATTCGGCCACGCGCCGGATGATCCCGGCGGCGTTGATCAGCACGTGGAGCCGGTCAAGGCTGGGGCCGAAAGCCGCGACGGCCTCGCTGTCGGTGATGTCGAGCGACACGTAGCGGAAGCCCGGCGTCGCCCAGCCCTCGGGCGCGCGGTCGACCCCGGTGACGTCGTAGCCGGCAGCAGCAAAGCCCTCGGCCAGTGCGCGGCCGATCCCGCCGGCGGCGCCGGAAACGACGGCAAGGGGGGCCTCAGCCATGGCTGCGTCCGGAGCCATTCCCTACGAGCGGATTGATCCACTTGACCCGAGGAAACCGGGCGAAGTCGCGATCAGCGGTGCAGATTGTGGCTCCGTGCTCAAGGGCAATCGCAGCGAGAACCGCATCCATGACGAGCGGACCGTTCGCCTGGCCGTCTTGAATCAGGCCGCGCAGGATATCCCAGTGACGCTCCCCGGGTTCAATGATGCCTGCGGCCGGCTGAGCGAGCCAGGTTGAGATCGCCGATTCCGCCTCGGCAGTCGAGAGCGGCCGGTCAAACACCCGCGGACTCGTTCCGATCCGCAGGAAAGCCCACAATGTGAGCCACGAGAAACGGACAAGGTCCGGGCCCCCAAGCATCGATTCGAGCCACGCACGGCTCTTGGCGTGTTGCTCTGCACGGGTGTGGTAGGCGTAAAGCAGGAGGTTTGCGTCGATTAGGATCAACGGTGAAGAGGGCCTTCGATCTGTTCGATAAGTTCGGAGATGTTGTCGAGCGAGAGTCCGGGTCTCAGGTCGCCAAGGTCGCGAACCTGAAGCGTCACCGGTTCCTTCCGGCGAACAGCGCGGCTCGCAAGCCCGCGACGGAGCGTCTCGTTGACCACATCACGAAACGGCCGGCCTGCCCGGCGCGCTTCGGCCTTGAGTTTCGCGGCCACATCCTCGTCGAGGGTCAGGGTCGTACGCATGTCTTGATGCTAGGGTCGAGGCATCATGATGTCAACGCGCCCTAGAACGGCAGCTTCATGCCGGGCGGAAGGTTGAGACCGCCGGTCATCGCCTGCATCTTTTCGGCGACTGCCGCCTCGGCCTTGCCGCGCGCATCGCTCATCGCAGCGACGATGAGGTCCTCGAGAATCTCGACCTCGTCGGGTTTGAGCAGCGAAGGGTCGATCTTCATCGACCTGAGATCACCCTTGCCGTTGGTGACGACCGAGACCAGGCCGCCGCCGGCGGCGCCGGCGATCGACATAGCGGCGATCTCCTCCTGGACGACTTGCATCTTCTCCTGAAGCTGCTTCGCCTGCTTCATCATTCCCATCAGGTCGCCAAGAGCCATCGCTCAGTCATCCTCGTCGAAGGGTGGATCGTCGGTCGCTACGGGCGCCTCGCCCGGAGGCGGTAGTGGAGGCTCGCCGCCGCTCGCCCGCACGTCGACGATCTCGGCGCCGGGAAAACGGGCCAGCACCGCGGCGACCAGCGGGTCGCTCCGGGCATCATCGACGAGCCGTTCACGCACGGTGCGCTTCGCTTCGGCGATCGTCTCCGCGGGCGCCTCCCGGGCGACCACGATCATCCAGCGGCGTCCGGTCCATTCCTCGAGACGACGGGACAGCTCGCCCGCAAGCGCCGGGCCGGCATCGTCGGTGAAGCCGAGCTCGATCCGGCCGTCCTCGAAGCGGACAACCCGAACCGAATGCTCCAGGGCATGTTTCATCTTCAGATCGCGCTTCTCGCCGGCAAGCGCGACGAGGTCGGCAAAGGAGGCGAGCCGGGTCGGCGGCTGGGGGGGTGCGGACGCAACGGGCCGCGCAGCAGCCTCGATTCGCGATCCACCGCCGCCCGAGGCGGCCAGGCGAGGGCCACCGTCGCCGCCCGTCGGCCGGGACGCGGGTGCGCTTTCGCGGAACGTTCCGCCGCCGCCGTCCTTGAGTGCACGAAGCGCCTCGTCGGGAGTCGGCAGGTCGGCGGCATGAGCGATGCGGACCAGCACCATGTCGGCGGCGGCAAGCGGCTGGATCGCCTCCTTCGCCTCCTCGATGCCCTTCAGCAGCATCTGCCACGTGCGAGCCAGGACCCGGACGGAGAGCTTCGCGGCAAATTCCGTGCCGCGGGTCTTCTCCTCCTCGGTCAGCGCATCGTCGTCGATCGCCGCAGGCGCAAGCTTGATCCGCGTCACGACGTGGGTGAAGGCGGCGAGGTCCTCGAGCACGACCGAGGGATCGGCGCCGACGTCGTAGAGCCGGCGGAGATGGGCGAGCGCGGCGGCGATGTCGCCGCGCATCAGGTCGTCGAAAAGATCGATGACAAGGCCGCGATCGGCAAGGCCGAGCAGGGCCCGCACCGCGTCGGGCTCCACTGCGCCGGAAGAATGCGCGATCGCCCGGTCGAGGAGCGACAGCGAATCGCGCGCCGAGCCCTCCGCGGCGCGCGCGAGCATCACCATCGACTCGTCGCCGATCGAGATTCCCTCCTTGGCCGAGATGCCGCGCATCAGTTCGACAAGGCGCGAGGCTTCGATGCGGCGGAGGTCGAACCGCTGGCACCGCGACAGGATAGTGACCGGGACCTTCCTGATCTCGGTGGTAGCGAAGACGAATTTCACATGCTCCGGCGGTTCTTCCAGCGTCTTGAGCAAGCCATTGAAGGCGGCCCGCGACAGCATGTGCACTTCGTCGATGATGTAGACCTTGTAGCGGGCGACCGCCGGCTTGTAGCGCGACGCCTCGATGATCTCCCGGATGTCGTCGATGCCGGTATGGGAGGCGGCGTCCATCTCGATCACATCGATATGGCGGCCTTCCATGATCGCGGCGCAGTGCTCGCCGAGTTCCTCCATGTCGATCGTGGGGCGATCGACCTTGCCGGGGATGGCGTAGTTGAGGGCGCGGGCGAGGATGCGGGCGGTGGTGGTCTTGCCGACGCCGCGCACCCCGGTGAGCATGTAGGCCTGCGCGATGCGCCCGGTGCGGAACGCGTTGGTCAGCGTCCGCACCATCGGCTCCTGGCCGATCAGGTCGGCGAAGCTCTGCGGGCGGTATTTCCGCGCCAGCACCCGATAGGCGCCGCCCGGGGCCGCAAGCGTCTCCTCGATGCTGCCGTCCATCGCTCCTGCAACCTGGTCGAAACCGAACGCGAGGGCCGGAACCCGGGACCCCGACACGGTCGGCCATGCTTGGGAATTAGGAAGCCGGACGGACAACCCGCGCCGAAACTCGTTAGGGCTGCTTCCTTCCGGACCTGACCCGGTTGGCGAGGGGCGCGTCCGCCGCCGGCTTCCCGAGGGCACCATATCATGGCCGGGCGCTTCGATGGCAAGGGCGGATGGCGAGAAAGGCGGTTAGGATGGCGAATGGCCACAGGATTCCCGAGAACATGCCCGAATTCACACTCGACCCGAGACTTGAGGCCGACACCCTGCCGGTGACGGAACTTGCGCTCTGCACGCTCCGCCTGTCGAAGGATGCGCGCTTTCCCTGGCTGATCCTGGCGCCGAAGCGGACGGACATCGCCGAGATCATCGACCTCGACGACATGGACCGTGCAATCCTGTTCGACGAGATCGTGCTCGCATCGCGGGTGCTTCGCACCATCACCGCGTGCCACAAACTCAACGTCGCCGCCCTCGGCAACCAGGTGCGGCAGCTGCACGTCCACGTCGTCGCCCGATTCGAGCACGATGCCGCCTGGCCGCGCCCGGTCTGGGGTGCAGGCGAGGCAGTTGCCTACGAGCCCGCCGCGCGCGATAGACTGATGGCCGAACTCCGCGAACACCTTCCACACACGTAAGTCAGCAGAACCATGACGAGTTTCTTCGAGGGCCTGCCGGAAACGGAGGCGAGCAGCCTGCACGGTTTTGCCGGAAACCGCATCGAGCGCCGGAGCGAGAAGCGCGACGACAGCGCCGTCGCCGCGGCCCTCGCCGATCCTGCGGCGCGGCTCTACCTGTTCCAGGGCGACAAGGCCGTGCTCAGGACCGGGGGCGGCGACCCGACCTACACGTCCGTGGAGTGCGAGACGCTCGGCGCCGACGGCGCCGCGACCATCCTTCTCGGCTGGACCGGTACCGGACCGCGGCTCGCCGTCACGCTGCCCGACAATGCCATTCTCGACGAAAGCGCCTACAGGTCGATCGACCTCCGGTCGCTCGCCGTCGAAGGCGGCATCGACGGGGCCGAGCTCGGCGCCTTGGCGCAGGCGCGAAGCCTTTGCCACTGGCACCTCCGCCACGGTTTCTGCGCGGTGTGCGGCTCCCCGACCGCCATGAAGATCGGCGGCTACCGGCGCGACTGCCCAGCCTGCGGCGCGGAGCACTTCCCGCGCACCGACCCGGTGGTCATCATGCTCGCCATCGATGGCGACCGCGCCCTTCTCGGCCGCCAGGC
Organism: Bauldia sp.; assembly: GCA_022841545.1. Taxonomy (GTDB): domain Bacteria; phylum Pseudomonadota; class Alphaproteobacteria; order Rhizobiales; family Kaistiaceae; genus Bauldia. The sequence goes on from JALHRF010000021.1 coordinate 12,312, forward strand.
CCGGTTCGCGCCGGGCATGTATTCCTGCCTCGCGGGCTTCGTCGAGCCGGGCGAGACGATCGAGGATGCGGTTCGCCGCGAGACGCAGGAGGAGGCCGGCATCCGCATTGGCCGGGTTCGCTACCATTCGAGCCAGCCCTGGCCGTTTCCGTCGTCGCTGATGATCGGCTGCCACGCCGAGGCGATCACCAGCGAGGTCGTCCGCGACGAGGTGGAACTCGAGGCCTGCCGTTGGTTCGACCGCGACGAGGTCCGCTCGATGATCGACGGCACGCATCCGGACGGCTTCAAGACGCCCCCGCCTATCGCGATCGCCAGCCACATCATCCGGGCATGGGCCGACAGCGGCTGAACGAGCGCCGCCATGATCCGCACCGCGACGCTCGGCCTTGCTCTCCTCCTCGGCGTCGCCGCGGCGAATGCCGACGGGGTCCGGATCGAGGGTGTCGCGGTCTACGAGGGCATGTGCGACGCTTCCGGTGCGGTCGCGCTGCCGGAGGGCAGCTTCGGCGACCGGTTCCTGATGGTCGACAGCGCCGACAGCATCGTCCGCATCTATGCGGTCGGGACGCCCGACATGCCCGCCGGCACCGACGTCGGAGCGACGCTGTCCGGTTGGAACCGCGACGGGATCGACATCGAGGCGGCGACCTGGCTCGACGGGGAAGCCCTGCTCGTCGGAACACTCGGCCGGGACACGAGCGGCGGAGCGCAGGACGCGGACTGGCAGTTCCTCTCGGTCGCCGTCGCCGAAGACCATACGGTGCATGCGACGCCGGGCCGCTCCGACCGGCTGCTCGCCGGTCTGGCGGCGCTCGACCCGGATCTTGCCGCTGCGATCGGCGACCTCGGCGCGGACGATCCGGACCTTGCGCCGGAGCGGACTGGCATCAACCTCGAAGGCATGTCGGTCGCCGCCGATGGCGCCTCGCTGTTCCTCGGCTTCCGAAACCCGGTGCCGGCGGGGCAGTCGATCCTGATCAAGCTCCTCAATCCGAAGGCCGTCCTCTTCGAGGATGTCGATCCCGCCTTCGAACCGCCAGTGCGCCTCGACCTCGGGGGACGAGGCATCAGGAGCATGGAATACGCGCCCGCCGCCGCAGCCTACTTCATCGTCGCCGGGCCGGCCGGAGCGGAGGGTGACTTCGACCTCTACCGCTGGATCGAGGGCGAGCCGCCGCTGCCGGTGCCCGGCGCGCGGGAGGCGCTCGCCTCCCTCCCCGGGTTCGCGCCGGACGGACTGATCGTCGACCAGACCGGGACGCGGCTCCAGCTCTTTAGCGACTACCCGGCCTGCGAAACCGACACGTTCCGGAGCGCGGTGCTGACGCTCGAAGAGCCCGGCTAGACCGCCACCTCGTCGAGCAGCACCACGCTTTCCTGCTCGTTGGGGTCGGTACGGGCGATCACCGCCCTGGCCGGCGCCGCCGTCGGATTATAGGGCTGATGCGGGACGCCGGCCGGGATGTAGATGAAGTCGCCGGCGCTGACGCGGTCGACATGCTCGAGCTTCGGCCCGTGGCGGAACTCGGCGGTGCCTTCGAGCATGAAGATCGCCGTCTCGTGGGCCTCGTGATAGTGGGGCTTGGCCATGGCGCCGGGCGGCATCTCGAGCAGATGCATGCAGATGCCCTTCGAACCGGCGGACTCGGTCGAGACGCCGGCGAAATAGTCGAGCCCCTGCTTGCCATGATAGGTCCCGCCGCCGCGGATCACCCTGCATTCAGCCATCACGCATCTCCTGGCTCCTGTTCGCGTCCGCACTACCGCAGACCTGCCGCCGTCAGCCCCATGTGGTGGCGGGCGACGACAGCGCCAACCCGCAGGGCCCTATTTCGGCACCAGCGCGTCGAGTTCGGCGAGCGACATCGGATCGTTGTAGATGCCGGCGCCGACCTGGTAGGGCTGGCCCTCGACGGCGAGCATGTAACTGACCTTGCGGTAGGCCTCCTTCGAATAGACGACCCCGCCATCGTCTCCTTCGACCGGCTTCGGCCAGACATATTCGGCCCAGCTTCCGCCGGGCTTCCCGGCCGCGCTGCACATCTCGGCCCCGTAGGCCTTGCCGTTAGCATCCCTGAGGCCCGAGATCTTCACCCCGCGACTCGCCGGCACCGCATGGGCGGGGATGGTATCGGCCGCGCAGTCGAGCACGAAGACGTAGGTGTCCTTCCAGATGAAGGGCGATCCCTCGCCCTCGAAGGAAGACAGCCCGGCCTCCCCCTCCTTGCCGAGAAAGGCGGCCGCCTCGCGCACCTTGGCGATGACCGCCTCCGGCGTGACGCCGTCGTCGGCAATCGCCGGTGCGAGCCCGATGAGGACCGCGCCCGTGGCGAGCAATGTCTTCAACATGCGATTCTTCCTCCCCTCAGCGGGTTTGCATTCGCCCGCATACATCCCGTGTCGCCGTCCCGGCTGTGGCGGCCTCACTCGGCCTCGTCCTCGTAACCGACCATATGGAGGGGCCTGGCGGCAATACCCTGGAGCTCGCACCAGCGGACCAGCGCCTCCTCCCGCCCGTGGGTGACCCAGACTTCGCGCGGGCCGAGTTCGGCGATGGTGGCGGTCAGCTCGTCCCAGTCGGCATGGTCGGAGAGGATCAGCGGCAGCTCGACGTTGGCCTGCTTCGCCCGCTGGCGGATGCGCATCCAGCCCGAGGCGTAGGCGGCGACGGGATCGGGGAAGCGGCGGGCCCAGCGCTCGGCGATCTCCGACGGCGGGCAGAGGATGACGGCGCCGGCGAAATCGCCCTTCTTCCCCGTCGCGACCGTCGCCGGGGCGAGCGGGCCGAGCGCCACGCCTTCGGATTCGTAGAGCCGGCAGAGCCGGTCCATCGAGCCGTGGAGATAGACGGTGCGGTCGTAGCCCTGGTCACGGAGCATGCGGATCACGCGCTGGGCCTTGCCGAGCGAATAGGCGCCGACCAGATGGGCGCGCTCGGGGAACTGGGCGAGCGACGACAGGAGCTTGCCGATCTCGGCCTCGGCCGGCGGGTGGCGGAAGACGGGCAGGCCGAACGTCGCCTCGGTGATGAAGATGTCGCAAGGCACCGGCACGAACGGCAGGCAGGTCGGGTCCGGCCGGCGCTTGTAGTCGCCCGAGGCGACGATGCGGGTGCCGCCGGATTCGACCACGATCTGGGCCGAGCCGAGGACATGGCCGGCGGGCTGGAAGGTGACGGTGGCGTCACCGATCCGCATCGCCGCGCCGAGGACGGCCTCCTCCTGCGATCCGGCAAACTCCTCGCCGTAGCGGGCGGCCATGATGCGGAGCGTCTGGCGCGTGGCGAGCACCGCGCCGTGGCCCGGACGGGCATGATCGGAGTGGCCGTGGGTGATGAGCGCCCGCTCGACCGGACGGGTCGGGTCGATCTGGAAGCCGCCCGCCTTCGAGAACAGGCCGGCGGGGGTGGAGCAGAGGAGGTCTTCGGGACGCATGGGCGGCCACCTTTCAATTCCCGCTACTCAAAGGGGCATTCTCTTAGCTATACAGTCAAAGCGAATCTGACATGCTTGCACTCGATCACGTGGGAGAAAGAAATACATGGACTTCGAAGGTTCCATCAAGAAGGCCGCTCACAAAGCTGATCGAGCCGTTAAAAAGGCAATGAAGAAATATGAAAATGGTCTTGTGACAGATGAGGATGACATTACGGGGGTTTTGATCGGAAATCTAGATAACGCGATCGAAGAACAGATCGGTGATATTCGATGGAGCACCTCCGTAGTTAGACATCGGAAAGGAACCGCTGCGGAAGAGGCTCTTACCGGTGCAGATATTCTCATTCATGTTTCAATCAATACGGTTCTAGTAAAATACTCGAAAGGAGTATTAATACAGTCAAAGCGAATCGTCTCGGGTGCGGCACTTCCAGCACCCGAACTAACTCGTCTTCATAAACAATGCGGAGTTATGCTTGCAATTACACCTGCAGCGTTTGTTTTTAATTACATGACAGGAGAGATGCGGTGCGGATCGGCATCGCGTATACATCGATCTCCCAACCGAATTTTGTCCGAGCAGTGCATATGGACATCCTATCGGTTTTTTCTAGAGTTGTTCCGTAGCCCCATTGGCGACCCACGAATAACATCGGCCAGAGTGGCAGACCTACCTGTGGCGAATACGGTGGAGATGGTCGGCGTGGGTGTCGAGTAGCACCACGTCGCCTATACACGGCCTCGCCCCAAGGCGTGCAGCGGCAGCACCACCACCGCGAGGCCGAGGAGGATGAGCGCCATGCCGGCAAGGCGGGCCGGGCCGAAGGTCTCGCCGAGGAGGAGCGCGGCCGACAGCGTGCCGAACACCGGGACGAGCAGCGAGAACGGGGCGGCGACCGCGGCCGGGTAGATGCGGAGGAGATAGCCCCAGGCGCCATAGCCGAAGGTGGTGGAGATGGCCGCCATGTAGAGGATGGCGCCGGCGGCGAGCCAGTCGAGATGGGTGACGCCGGTGGCGATCCGCGCCGGGCCCTCGATGAGGAGCGACAGGATAAGGAGCGGCCCGGTCGCGAACAGCGCCGCCCAGGAGAAGAGCGAGAGGAGATCGACCTTGCCGGCGCGGCGGAGGAGCACATTGCCCGCCGACCAGCAGCAGGCGGCGCCGAGGAGGAGCACGAAGCCGGCCGCCGTCACGCCGTTGGCGCCGACGGTGGTGGCGACGAGCGCGAGGCCGAGGAAGGCGACGGCGCCGCCGGCCGTCTGCTTCCGGGTCGGACGCTCGCCGATGACCAGCGCGGCGAGAAGGATGGTGATGAAGGCCTGGATCTGGAGGGCGATCGAGGCGAGCCCCGGCGGCATGCCGACCGCCATTGCCGGAAAGAGGAAGGCGAACTGGCCGACGAACAACGTCATCGCCACGGCGACGAGCTGGCCGAGCGGCAGCGCCGGGCGCGGCAGGAACGCGACCGGAAGCGCCACCAGCGCAAAGCGGACCGCGGCAAGAAACAGCGGCGGAACATCGCCGAGCGCAACCGTGACGACGACGAAGTTGAAGCCCCAGAACAGGGCGAGCACGGTGGCGAGAGCGATGTGGCGGGGCTGCAAGGCAATCGGCCGGCGGGAGGGACCGGCGCTTGTCGCATGGCGCGCCGCGCTAGGCCAGAGCGCCAAGGACGCTGGCGCGGCAGCTTGCCAACGAGACGCGCGAATGAGCCAAGTCGCCGGTGAAGGTCCAAACTGCCGACAGTGCTGTCGAAGCACCGTAGCGTCGGGCTTCGCAGCCGGCCGCAGGCGCCGTTGGTTCAGCCCCCGCCGGCGCGTCGGAGCGGATGCTCGGTCGCGCGCTTGGCCTCTTCAGCGGCCACCTTCCGTTTGACCGCGATGAAGCTGTCGGGGCTCACCGAAATCGAATCGATCCCGCATTTGACCAGGAACTCGGCGAACTCCGGATGGTCGCTCGGCGCCTGCCCGCAGAGGCCGATCTTCGCCCCGGCCTTGTGGGCCGCGGTGATGACGCTTTCGATCATCCACTCGACCGCCGCATCCTGCTCGTCGAAGAGACCCGCCAGCTCGCCCGAGTCGCGGTCGACGCCGAGCGTCAGTTGCGTCAAGTCGTTCGATCCGATGGAGAAGCCGTCGAACCGCTCGGCGAATTCCCTGGCGAGGATGACGTTGGAGGGGATCTCGCACATCACATAGACCTCGAGTCCCGCCTCGCCGCGCTTGAGGCCGTTCTTCGCCATCTCGGCGAGCACCAGGTCGGCTTCCTTGGTCGACCGGCAGAACGGGATCATGACGATGACGTTCGTGAAACCCATCTCCTCGCGAAGCCGCTTGATCGCCCGGCATTCCAACGCAAAGCCCTCGCGATACCGCGGCGAGTAGTAGCGCGAGGCGCCGCGGAATCCGATCATCGGATTCTCTTCCTTTGGCTCGAACTCGGCGCCACCGATCAGTCCCGCATATTCGTTGGTCTTGAAGTCGCTCATGCGGACAATGACCGGCTTCGGGTAGAGCGCGGCCGCCACCCGGGAGAGGCCGCGGGCGAGCTTGTCGACGAAGTACTCCGTCTTGTCGGCATAGCCGCTGGTCAGCTCGCTGATCGTCGCTTTCGCCGCCTCGTCCTTTAGCGTGTCGTAACGGACAAGCGCCATCGGATGGACGCGGATCGCATTGGCGACGACAAACTCCATCCGCGCGAGACCGACGCCGTCCGCCGGGATCCGCCACCAGCGGAACGCCGCCGCCGGATTGCCGAGATTGAGCATGATCCTTGTCTCGGTCTCGGGCACCGTCGTGAGGTCGAGCGTCTCGACGGAGAAGGTCGCCGTCCCCTCGTAGATGAAGCCCTGGTCGCCCTCGGCGCACGAGACCGTCACCTCCTGCTCGTCATGGAGGAGGTGCGTGGCGTTGCCGGTGCCGACGATCGCCGGCAGGCCGAGTTCGCGGCTGACGATCGCCGCATGCGACGTGCGGCCGCCATGGTCGGTGACGATCGCCGCCGCGCGCTTCATGATCGGCACCCAGTCCGGATCGGTGATCCCGGTGACGAGGATCGCGCCGTCGACGAAGCGGTCGATATCCTTCGGGCTCTCGATCACGCAGACCCGCCCCGCGACCACCGCGTCGCCGATGGACAGGCCGGTGACGAGCTTCCGCCCCTTCTCGGCGATCAGGTAGCGCCGAAACACGCCGGCTTCGCGCCGCGACTGGACCGTCTCCGGCCGCGCCTGGACGATGAACATCTCGCCGGTCTCGCCATCCTTGGCCCACTCCATATCCATCGGGCAGCCGTAGTGCGCCTCGATCGTCGACGCCCAGCGGCCGAGCGTCAGGATCTCGGCGTCGCTGAGGACGAAGGCCTCCCGCTCGGCGCGCGAGGTCGGCACGTTCCGGGTCGGCCGGTCGCCGCCCGAGGCATAGATCATCTTGATTGCCTTCTCCCCGCGGCGCTTCTCGACGATCGGGCTCAGCGAAGGATCCTGGAGGAGCGGCTTGAACACGACGTACTCGTCAGGATCGACCGCGCCCTGGACGACGTTCTCGCCGAGGCCCCACGCCGCGTTGATGATGACAACCTTGTCGAACCCCGTCTCGGTGTCGATCGAGAACATCACGCCGGAACCGCCGACGTCGGAGCGGACCATGCGCTGCACGCCGATCGAGAGCGCCACCTTGCTATGATCGAAGTTCTTGGCGATCCGGTAGCTGATCGCCCGGTCGGTGAAGAGCGAGGCAAAGCAGCGCCGGCAGGCGTCGAGCAGCGCCGCCTCGCCGCGAATGTTCAGGAAGGTCTCCTGCTGTCCGGCGAAGCTCGCGTCCGGCAGGTCTTCGGCCGTCGCGCTCGAGCGCACCGCCACGTCCGCGTCGGTCTTGCCTGACCGTTTGCACAGCTCACGATAGGCGGCGGTGATCGCAGCCGCGGTTTCGGCCGGCCATTCACCGCGGAGAAACGCCTTGCGGATCGACTGCCCCACCTCGGCAAGCGTCGCCCGTCCGGCGTCGAGCTCCGCTATCCCCTCCGCGATCTTGGCCTTGAGGCCGTTCGCTTCGAGGTAGCGCCAGTAGGCGTCGGCGGTGGTCGCGAAGCCCGGCGGGACGACGACGCCTTTCGCGCCGAGCCTCTGCACCATTTCGCCGAGCGATGCATTCTTGCCGCCAACGCGACTCACGTCGCCGCGCCCGGCCTCCTCGAACCATAGAATCTCAGACGGCTCGGTCGACATGGCTTTCCTCCGGGGCTGGTATTGCCCACTCTCGGACGTGGACACTCCGGCGTCTTTGATGCCGATCAAAACTGCGCGTCGGGTCGCCATGGAATCGGCGCCGCACGGCTTGCCTGCGGCATCGAAGGCATTGCAGCGGCTCCCGCATACCGAGCGGGAACCGGCAGTCGTTGATGCCGGAGACCGCCGAGCTTGGAACTGAAGCGCGGGTGTGCTCTGCGTGGCCCATCCCGCTTCTGACTCTGTCGCAGGAGGCTCACCACCACGACCATCCGGATACGTCGACGCGGGGATTGGGGAGACCCCAACACACTTGTCCCAAGCTGGGGGGCTGATCTTGCCAAGATCGCCAGCGCGGTGGCAGTTTCCGCTCCGACGCAACTCTTTCGAAATGGACCGGGGACCGAGACGCTGTGAGTGGAATGTCTGCTTTTCACTCTTATGTCGACGCGTCAGCAGCAATCAAACGGCCCGCTTTCGCGCGGCGGCCCACGCATTACCAGATTCCCGGCGGCAAATCCGCTGGATGACGAAGAGATCCGTGTCTCCTTGCTTCTCTATTCCCATCAGTTTGGATCCTAAGCACAATGCGCACGACCTTCGACGTCTTACGTATGCTAACGCCTTTCGACATCGATGCAGGCAAGATCAGAGTTGGTCGAGAGGCCGACGGCGGCTACGTCATGGTCGATAGGCTCACGCCGGAGCAAGTGGTCGTCAGCATCGGCATCGGAAATGAGCTTACCTTCGATCTGGAAATGGCGGAGCGAGGACACTCCGTAATGATGTTTGACCCTACGATCGATGGATTGACTTCCACGCATCCTAATTTTCGATTTTTTTCGAGAGGGTATTGCAGCGCAAAACGATCCGGAACGATCGCTCTTCGATTTAGAGACTCTCCTGTCCCGGCACGAGATTGCAGGTGACGATTTAATCCTGAAGATGGACGTCGAAGGAAACGAGTGGCCAGCCCTATCAAATGCCAAAGATGTCACTTTGAAGAGATTCGACCAAATCGCAATCGAGATCCATGAACTCAAGAGCCTTGCCACGCCGGATTTCCGCTCCCAAGTTGCCGCCGCGTTGGAGAAGTTGAATCGTTCGTTTACGCTTTGCCATGTGCACGCGAATAATGCGACGCCTATTGCCACTGTCGACGGCTTGGTCGTCGCCAGTACACTTGAATTGCTCTACGTTAAATCTTCCACAGTAACGGCCACAGCCTCGACCACGTTGTATCCGACGGCGTTGGATTTTCAGAATGTGCCGCGGACCTCTGACCTCCTTCTGTGGTTCTTTCCTTTCCTTCCAACGACCGTGCCAATGCCCCAACTCGCGTCTGACAGTTCCCGTGTCGTCCATATGCATGCCACCAAGCGAGTGACCCGTCGTCTTCAAGACGAGCTGAAGAAGGCGATGGCGAGCGATCTATCTGAGTAGTCACGGGTTAAATTGGAGCAAGTCTTGTATACTGCGGGCACTGGCGCGAGAATTTGCTGACCGCAACCAGCGTCGGTCAGGTATCGGGTTGGACACCTCAAGGCGCGACTCCAAGGAATGCAGAGCGGCGTCGCATCGCCGGGTGCGCCTCGCCTGTCCGACGTTTTCGTTGTCTGGAGGCGAAACTGGCGTTGTCGCAGCGTCGCGTGATACCAAAGCCGAGATTGAAAAATTCAAAGCAGTTTGCTCAACTGCGGAGATGAAAGCCCGGATCAACGCCACAACGTGCCGATCACAGACGGAGCAATCGCATAAGTCATTGAAATCGCGGGTGTAGTTCAGTGGTAGAACGTCAGCTTCCCAAGCTGAATGTCGTCGGTTCGATCCCGATCACCCGCTCCACTTTTCGTCAAACGACGTCGGCCTTCCAGGCGGCGGGTAGCCGTTCCCCATACCGCTCCGCAGCGTAGGCATAGACGGGACGGAGAATCTCTCGAAGGCGGTTGCGCTGCTCCGCGGTCATCGGCTTTTCCACAGACCTGCTGACCACCTTGTCGAATGGCGCCGGCTGGTAGGGGATCTCGAGAAAGTGGCAAAGCCGGCGGATGGTCCCCTCGGCGAACAGGTTCTCGTAAAACTCGACGAACACGTCCTCGGCGGGAAACGCTGCGTCAAGCGCCTCCAGCGTGTGGACATAGTCGGAGCGTCTGGCGACGCCCTGGCTGGCGATGGTTTGGTCGAAGTCGAGGTTGGCGTCGAACCCGGGTCTGCGTGCGCGATGGCGCAGCAGCGACCACACGCGGTCGACGGGATTGCGCATCAGGAATATGAGCCTGACGCGCGGGTGGAGGGCGCGAATCTCCTCGAAATGGGCTGCCTCGAGGACACTGTAGGACGGCGTGATCTCGGCTGCGACGGGGCAGTCCCCCACCTGCGCCGCAAAGTACTCGAGGTAGCTCGCGTGGCCGCCTTTCAACATTTCCAGCCGTCTGACGGTCTGGACGGCTAGCTTCCACTTCGCTCCTCCGGCTCGGATCTCGTCGATGCCGAGGCCCCGCAGGAGGGTCCGAAGCTCCTTGAGGAATGCCTCGTTGCGATTCTCCATGAGGTCGGGCGCCCATAGCGTGTCGAAGTAGTGGAGTTCCTTGATCGGTGACATGAAGATGGACGGGTGCCGCGAAAAGTAAGCCCCGAGCCACGTCGTGCCACAACGCTGGGCACCCACTCCGATGCAAAGGGTCACGTGGGCGGGAAGCACGGCCTCTGGCATCGACTCAATCCCCCTCCTGTTCCTCTCGTCTGCCAATCCGCTTAGCGTACCGGAGCGTCGACGCCTATCCAGGAGCGGTGGGCGGCGAGTCCGTCCTTCGTCACCGCTCGCGTCGGGCGCTTGCCCGCGCCGCATCGTGCCGGCATTGACGGCGCTGGCGACAGCTCCGACTGTCTACGGGCCCCCGCGAGATTCGCATGAGGCCGGCCTTGAAAGATGAGTTATGATGATGTATCATATTCGTCAGTCGATCGAGATCTCGTGAGCCACTGCTGGTTTCGGTTGGACATGGGTGATGGGACAAAAATGAGTGTCGTGAACCAGCGATTGTCGCCCGAGGAGACCCGGGCCCGAATCGTCGAAACGGCGGAAGCGCTGTTTCGGCGACTTGGCTTTGCCAAGACCGCGGTTGCCGACATCGCCGGCGAGCTTGGCATGTCGCCAGCCAATGTCTACCGGTTCTTTCCCTCAAAGCACGCCATCGTCGAGGCGATCTGCACTCGCTGCCTGGGCGAGATCGACGAGAACGCCTGGGCGGTCGCCCGCGCCCGCGGTAACGCGTCGGCCCGGCTGGAGCGGCTGTTCCAGGGTATCATCAAATATCATAAAGAGAATTTCATCGCGGAGAAGCGGCTCCACGACATTGTCTTGATCGCCATCGAGGAAAATTGGGGCGCGATCCTCGCCCACAAGCAGACGGTCAGGAACGCCATCGAACTGGTCTTGCGCGATGGCATCGAGAGCGGCGAGTTCGACGCGGTGGATCCCAAGGAGACCGCGGCGATGCTGATGCTCGGCATGATCGCATTCTGCCACCCCGTGCTGGTCGCCCAGAACCTTGCCGACGGCCACGAGCCGGAGCGCGAGGGCTCCGCGCAGCTTCGTTTCCTGCTTCGAGCCATCACCCGGCGAGCCTGAGCCATGTTGCCTCGATCCCCTGTCTCAACGCGTCTCGTTATTGATGAAGGAGCACTTTCATCAGTCATCAAGTCGCATACGTCACAGGCGAGGCTCATGATTGCTCCGCGCGGCGCCTTGAGCCGAACAGGCGGAAGGTCTTCCGATCGGTCCTCGTCGCCGATCAACGGGGCGAACGGCGACGAGACGCTCGCTCCGCCACAAAACTTTACGCAACCGAGAAGCGCTGGAAACGTCGGCCGGTCATCCTTGCCGACGCCCCTGGGCGAGAGGCGAAGAAAAAGCGATGAGCGCTGACGGCGCAAGAACCCATGGCGGCGGGTGTTTCTCGATCGGCAGCGGACGCATAGGCGGGGCGATCGTCACGTTGGCGCCGACTCGTGTCCGGAATACCGTCCTGATTGTTCTTGCCGCCGCCGCCCTCGCCGCGTGCCAGGCGGAGACGGCGCCGCTGGAGCGCCCTGCCCGGCCGGTCCAGGTGGCGAGCGTCACCTATGCCGAGGACGTGATGACCCGCGATTTCGTCGGCGTGATCGCACCGCGCACCGAGACCGACCTCGCCTTCCGCGTCGCCGGCAAGGTGGTATCCCGCCCGGTCGGCGTCGGCGACCGGGTCAAGGCGGGAGACGTCATCGCGAAGCTCGATGCGGAGGACCTCAGCCTCCAGCTCCAGAGCGCGGAGGCGGAGCTCGCGGCCGCAACCTCGAGCCTCGCCCAGGCGACAGCCGATCTCGAACGCTTCGACGCGCTCAAAGAGCAGGGCCACGCCACCACCGCGGACTTCGACCGCAAGCAGCTTGCCAGAGACGAAGCGTCGGCCCGGCTCGAACGCGCAACGCGTTCCCTCGAACTCGCCCGCCGTCAGGTCGGCTATGCCGAGCTCAGGGCCGACGCCGACGGCGTGATCACGGCCGCCGCCGCCGAGCCCGGCCAGGTGGTGGCGGTCGGCCAGCCCATCGCGACGCTCGCCCATCTCGACGGCAAGGAGGCCGTGGTGGCGCTCCCCGAGGACTGGTATGCCGTTGCCAGGGAGGCCGAGGCCACGGTCAGCCTTTGGGCCAATGGCGACCGCGTGCTTCAGGCGACGCTGCGCGAGCTGTCGCCGGACGCCGACCCGACCACGCGGACCTATCGCGCGCGCTTCCTGATCGACCGCGCCGACGATGCGGTCGCTCTCGGCATGACGGCGACGGTGACGCTGACGAAGGCCGGCAACGGGCCGGTTGCGCGGCTGCCGCTCGCCGCCGTGCTCAACACCGGCAAGGGACCGTCGGTCTACGTCGTCGACGCGTCGAGCCGGCTGTCTCTGACCCCGGTCACCGTCGCGTCCTTCACCGGCGAGTCGGCCCTGGTAACCGGCGGCGTCAGCGACGGCGACAAGGTGGTGACGCTCGGCGTCCAGAAGCTCCTCGATGGAGAGCCCGTCCGCACCATCGAACAGCCCTGAGCGAAAGACCGGAACCCGGGAAAACGGCCATGCAGCGCTTCAATCTCTCGGCCTGGGCGATCGCCCACCAGCCGCTCGTGCTCTTCATGATCATCGTCCTCGCCGGGGCCGGGCTTTACGCCTATCTCAATCTCGGCCGGGCGGAGGACCCCTCGTTCACCATCAAGACCATGGTGGTGAACGCCGCCTGGCCGGGTGCGACCGCCGCGGAAATGGAAGAGCAGGTCGCCGACCCGATCGAGAAGAAGCTCCAGGAGCTGCCCTGGCTCGACCGCATCGAGAGCTATTCGCGACCCGGCATCACCTTCATCCGCGTCAACCTCCGCGACTCGACCCCACCCGGCGAGGTGAGCGACCTCTGGTACGAGGTGCGGAAGAAGGTTGCCGACATCCGCGGCAGCCTGCCGCCGGGCATCCTCGGGCCCGGTTTCAACGACGAGTTCGGCGACGTCTATTCGGCCCTCTACATGCTCTCGGCCGACGGCATGACCCTCGCCGATCTCGAGGACGTCGCCGAGGACATCCGGCAGCAGCTCCTGAAGGTCGACGACGTCAACAAGGTCGACGTGATCGGCGCACAGCCCGAGCGCATCTACATCGAATTCAGCCACGCCAAGCTCGCCACGCTCGGCGTCACGCCCCAGCAGATCTTCGCGAGCGTCGCCCGGCAGAACGCAGTCGTGCCGGGCGGCTCGGTCGAAACATCGGCCGACCGCATCGGCCTCCGCATCACCGGCGCTTTCGAAGGCGTCGACGCCATCGCCGCCGTTCCCATCGAGGCCGACGGGCGGAGCTTCCGCCTCGGCGACATCGCCGAGGTCAAGCTCGGCTATGAGGACCCGTCCTCGTTCCTGATCCGCGAAGCCGGCCGCCCGGCGATCGGCATCGGCGTGTCGATGGAGGATGGCGCCAACATCATCGCTCTGGGCGAGCATGTCGACGCCGCGATGGCCGGCATCCTCGCCGAGCTGCCGGTCGGTGTCGACGTCGTGCAGATCGCTGATCAGCCGCACATTGTCGACGAGTCGGTGTCCGAGTTCTTCACCGTCTTCATCGAGGCGCTGGTCATCGTCCTCGTCGTCAGCTTCCTGTCCCTCGGGCTGCGCACCGGCCTGGTCGTCGCGCTCTCGGTGCCGCTCGTCCTCGCCATCGTCTTCGTCGCCATGTATGCGAGCGGCATGGTGCTCCACCGCATCACGCTCGGCGCACTGATCATCGCCCTGGGTCTGCTGGTCGACGATGCGATCATCGCCATCGAGATGATGGTGGTGAAGATGGAGCAGGGTTGGGACCGCGCCCGCGCCGCGACCTTCGCCTGGACCTCGACCGCCTTCCCGATGTTGACCGGCACGCTGGTGACGGCGGCGGGATTTCTTCCGGTCGGCTTCGCGCGGTCCAGCTCGGGCGAATATGCCGGCGGCATCTTCTGGGTGGTCGGGCTGGCGCTGATCGCCTCGTGGTTCGTCGCGGTGGTGTTCACGCCCTATCTCGGGCTGAAGCTCCTGCCGGACTTCACGAAGAAGCGCGGCCGGCATCCCCATGCCGGTCCGGAGGCGATCTACGACACCCGGCTCTATCGCGGCCTCCGCCGCGTCATCGCCTGGTGCATCGCGCGACGAAAGACGGTGGTGGCGGCGACGGTCGCGATGTTCGTGGTCTCGCTCGCCGGTTTCGGCCTCGTCCAGCAGCAGTTCTTTCCCACCTCCACGCGCACCGAGCTGTTCTTCCAGCTCCGCCTGCCCGAGGGTTCCTCGATCGGCGCCACCGACACGGTGGCGAAGGAGGCGGAGGCGCTGCTTCGGGGCGATCCCGACATCGTCAGCTACACGAGCTATGTCGGCCAGGGTTCGGTGCGCTTCTGGCTCGGCCTCAACCCGGTCCTCCCCAATTCGAATTTCGCCGAGATCGTCATCGTCACCAAGGACCTCGAGGCGCGCGAGCGGGTCAAGGCGCGTCTCGAACAGGAGATCGCCGACGGCGCCGTCGGCGCGGCGCGGGCGCGGGTCGACCGCTTCGTGTTCGGTCCGCCGGTCGGCTTCCCCGTCCAGTTCCGGGTCGTCGGGCCGGACCCCCTCGCCGTCCGCGACATCGCGGCAGAGGTCCGCGACGTGATGGCGGCGAACCCGAACGTGATCGACGCCCATCTCGACTGGAACGAGCAGGTGAAGTCGATCCGCCTCGAGGTCGACCAGGATCGGGCCCGCGCGCTCGGCCTGACCCCGGCCGACGTCTCGGAATCGCTCCAGACGCTCCTCTCGGGCTACACGGTCACGCAGTACCGGGAGGGGACCGAGCAGATCGACGTCGTCGCCCGCGCCGTGCCCGAGGAACGACTCGACCTCGAGCAGCTGCCGAGCCTCACGATCGCGAGCCGCAACGGGGTTCCAGTGCCGCTCTCGCAGATCGCCCGGCTGTCCTACGAATACGAGGAGCCGATCCTCTGGCGGCGCGACCGCGACCTCGTCCTGACCGCCCGTGCCGACATCGTGGACGGCGTACAGGCCCCCGACGTGAGCAACGCGATCGCGCCCCTGCTCGCGCCGATCATCGAGGGGCTGCCGGCGGGTTATCGCATCGAGACCGGCGGCTCGATCGAGGAAAGCGCCAAGGCCAATGCCGCGCTTGCGGCCGTCTTCCCGATCATGGCGGTGGTGATGCTGGCGATCCTGATGATCCAGCTCCAGAGCTTCTCGCGGCTGGCGCTGGTCTTCGTCACCGCGCCGCTCGGGATCATCGGCGCGACCATCGCGCTGCTCGTGGCGGGCCAGCCGTTCGGCTTCGTCGCGCTCCTCGGCCTGATCGCGCTCGCCGGCATGATCATGCGCAACACGGTGATCCTCGTCGACCAGATCGACAGCGACATCGCCGAGGGCCACGACCGCTACCGGGCGATCATCGACGCGACCGTGCGCCGGGCAAGGCCGGTGGTGCTGACCGCAGCGGCGGCGATCCTCGGGATGGTGCCGCTTTCGTCGAGCGTATTCTGGGGGCCGATGGCGATCACCATCATGGGCGGCCTGTTCGTCGCGACCATCCTGACGCTTCTGGTCGTGCCGGCGCTCTATGCGCTGTGGTTCCGGGTGAGGCAGGAGGAGGCTTCGCCGGTGAAGAAGGAGTCCGTTCCGGCCTTGGCGCCGGAGCCGTTCCCGTACCCGGCCGCCGCGGAGTAGGCGACGGCCGCATCGTGGGCGCCGTGGGGGCGTCAGCAAGGAGTGAGGCGGCGTGAGTTATCTCGTCTACATCGCGCGGGGACCGCGCGGGGCATTGCGTATCGGCCGGGCCAGCAAGAACGGGAGTCCTGAGGGACAGGAAGCGGGTAAGCGGGCGGACCCGTCGCTTCGGCTCGTCTACTACGAATTCTTCCAGACGCTCGGCGACGCCATCGTGCGCGAGCGCCAGCTCAAGGCCTGGGAGCGGCGCTGGAAGGTCGAGCTGATCGAGACGGTGAACCCACGCTGGGACGACCTGTCGGGACGGCTGATGGCGTGAGTGCCGCACCGTCCAACGAACAGGCAACTGTCATCTCCGCGAAAGCGGGGACCCGGTAGCCACCGCCGAGTCTCGTTCGTCACCGACATCGGTAACTGCGTCCCCGGTCTTCGCGCCGGAGCCTGTCCCCGGGCGGGCCTTCGGCCCGACCGGGGGCGCTCGCCGGGGATGACATAGTGGAGTGATGCGACGGCGAGGCGTCGGTCACTTCACGAAACGCATCAGCCACGATGCTGCCCGCAGCAGGCGGGCGTCGTCGCCGCGGCGGCCGACGAGCTGGACACCGACCGGCAGGCCGGTGGGGCCGCTCAGCAGCGGCAGCGACACCGCCGGCATGCCGCAGAGCGACCACAGCGTGTTGAAGGCGGGGTTGCCGGTCGAGCCGAGGCCGGCCGGCGCCTCGCCAGGAGCGGCGGGCGTCAGTATCGCATCGTACCGCTCGAGGACGTCCGCGAGCTCGGCGTAGAGCGCCTCGCGAACATCCAGCGCCGCGAGATAGGCCACCGCGAGCACATCCCGTCCGGCCTCGATCGTCCGCCGAATCGGATCGCTCAGCTGGTCCCGGCCGCGATCGTAATAGGAGCCGTAGTGACGGGCGATGCCGGCGAAGGCGATCGCCGTATGGGCAGGGATGGCATCGGCGAAATCCGGCGGCAGCGTCTCTTCGCGGCAGGCATCGCCCAAGCGGGCGGCGAGTGCTTCGAAGGCGCGCCTGGTCGTCTCGTTCGCCACCGGCCATGACGTTGTCCTGACGAAGGCAAAAGACGGCGCCGTCGCCAACGGCGACAGCGCCGCGTCGAGGAGCCCATGCGGCGGATGGTTCGAGGAGTCGGGATCGGCAGGGTCGTGCGCGGCGAGGGCGTCGACCAGCAGCGCCGCGTCGGCAACCGAGCGCGCGAAGACGCCGACCGTGTCGAGAGGCGTCGCCTGCGGCAGTATCCCAGTCCGTGCAATGGTCCCGAAGGTCGGCTTGAACCCGACGATGCCGCAGAACGAGGCGGGGCGGATCACCGAGCCGTTGGTCTGGGTGCCGACGGCGAGCGGCGCCATACCGGCCGCGACCGCCGCGGCGGACCCCGATGACGAACCGCCCGGCGTATGGGCCGGGTTGCGCGGGTTCCGCGTGCCGCGCGGGTGCATCGCGCCGAGTTCCGTCGTCACCGTCTTGCCGAGCACGATCGCGCCGGCCTCTCTGAGCCGCGCCACCACGGCCGCGTCGCGGGCCGGAACGCGCCCCGCGTCGAGCGGCGTACCGTTCTCGGTCGGCATTCCGGCGGCGTCGATGATGTCCTTCACGGCCACGGGCAATCCGTGCAGCCAGCCGAGCGGCCGCTTGCCCCGCTGCCACTGATCCTGCGCCCGCGCCTCGGTCCGCACCCGCGCCGGGTCGATGAAGGCGAAGGCGCCGAACTCGGGCTCGTGAAGGGCGATGCGCGCGAGCAGCGCCTCCGCCACCTCGGCCGCGCTCGTCGCGCCGTCGGCGATGGCCGAGCGGAGCGCGAGGGCTGAGCGGTCGGCGAGGTCGGGAGTGGCGCTGTCGGTCATGGCGGCCCCTTAGATGTCGACTTTCCGCAGCCGGAGCGCGTTGCCGATCACCGACACCGAAGAGAAGCTCATCGCCGCGGCGGCGATCATCGGCGAGAGCAGCAAGCCGAACACAGGATAGAGCACGCCCGCCGCGAGCGGGATGCCGAGCGCGTTATAGGCGAAGGCGAAGAACAGGTTCTGCCTGATGTTCCGCATCGTCGCCGTGGCCAGGCGGCGAGCGCGGAGGACGCCGCGGAGGTCGCCGCCCATCAGCGTGATCCCGGCGCTCTCGACCGCGACGTCGGCGCCGGCGCCCATCGCGATGCCGACATCGGCGGCGGCGAGCGCCGGCGCGTCGTTGACCCCGTCGCCGGCCATCGCCACGACGGCGCCGGCGCGCCTGAGGTCGGCAACGATCCGGCTCTTGTCCTCGGGGAGCACCTCGGCATTCACGGCATCGACACCGAGCTCGCGGGCGACCGCCTCGGCCGTCACCCGGTTGTCGCCGGTCGCCATGATTACCTTGAGGCCGAGGGCCTTGAGGCCGGCGACGGCTTCCTTCGCGGTCGGCCGGATCGGATCGGAAACGGCGAGGATACCCGCCGGCTTGCCGTCGATCGCCACGAACATCACCGTCTCGCCCTGGGCTCGCCGCCGGTCGGCGGCCTCGGCCAGCGGCTTCACCTCGACGCCGTTCGATTCGAGCAGGCGGAGGTTGCCGAGGAGCACCTCGCGCCCCGCCACCCTGCCGCGCACGCCCTGGCCGGTCACGGCCGCAAATCCCTCCGCCTTGTCGAGGCGCAAGCCGCGCTCCCGCGCCGCCGCGATGATCGCCGTGGCGAGCGGGTGCTCGCTCCCCTGCTCGACCGCGCCTGCTACCGCGAGGAGAACCTCCTCGGGGAAGCCGCGCACCGTCTCGATGCCGGTGAGCTTCGGCTTGCCCTCGGTCAGCGTCCCAGTCTTGTCGACGACCAGCGTGTCGACCGAGGCCATCCGCTCCAGCGCCTCGGCGTTGCGGATGAGGAGGCCCACTTCCGCGCCGCGGCCGGTCGCAACCATGATCGATATCGGCGTCGCGAGGCCCAGCGCGCAGGGGCAGGCAATGATCAGTACGCTGACCGCGGCGACCAGCGCATAGGCGAGCGCAGGCGATGGGCCGAAGATCATCCAGGCGATGAATGCGACCACCGCGACGACGATGACGGCGGGCACGAAGATCGCCGACACCCGATCGGCGAGTCCCTGGATCGGCGCCCGCGAGCGCTGCGCCTCGGCGACGAGAGCAACGATCCGCGACAGCGTGGTCTCGGCGCCGGTGCGGTCGACCTTCATGTCGAAGCTGCCGGTGGTGTTCTGCGTGCCGCCGGTGACGCGGTCGCCTGCGTGCTTGTCGACCGGGATCGGCTCGCCGGTGACCAGCGCCTCCTCGATTGCGCTCTGACCCGCAACAATGACGCCGTCGATCGGCACCTTGTCGCCGGGGCGGACCCGGAGCACGTCGCCGACCATCACCTCGGCGAGCGGCGCCTCCTCGGTATCGCCATCGGCGCGGACCCGCATCGCGGTCTTCGGTGCGAGGTCGAGGAGCGCGCGGATCGCGCCACTGGTCTCCGCCCGCGCCCTGAGCTCCAGCACCTGACCGAGGAGGACCAGGGCCGTGATCACCGCCGCGGCCTCGAAATAAACGCCGACCAGGCCATGGTGCCCACGCATTTCGGGCGGGAAAGCCTCCGGCGCGAACACCGCCACGAGGCTATAGGCGAACGCGGTGCCGATGCCGATGGCGATCAGCGTGAACATGTTGAGGTTGCGGGTGCGGAGAGACTCCGCGCCGCGGACGAAGAAGGGCCAGCCGCCCCACAGCACCACGGGCGCGGCGAGCACGAGCTGCAGGTATTGCTGCTCCTGGGGCGCAAGGAACGGCAGAAGATCGAGGCCGAAGACGTGCTGCGCCATCTCAACGACGAGAAGGACGAATGCGAGCGGCGCCGCGACCCAGAGCCGCCGGGTCATGTCGATGAGTTCCGGGTTCGGGCCGGCGTCGGCCGTTGGCGTCATCGGCTCGAGCGCCATGCCGCAGATCGGGCAGGAGCCGGGCCCGTCGCGGACGATCTCGGGATGCATCGGGCAGGTCCACTTGGCGTCCGGCGCCGGTACCGCCGCCGGTATGGTGGCCCCGGCTCCATGCCCGTGGTGATGCCCGGCATGGGCACGGGCCGGTTCCGCCTTCAGGTATTTCTCGGGATCCGCGGCGAACTTCGTGCGGCAGCCGTTGGAGCAGAAGTGATAGGTGACCCCGTCATGCTCGTGGGTCGGCTTGCCCTTGGTGAGGTCGACGGTCATCCCGCATACCGGGTCGATGGCGGTAGCCCGCGCACCGCCGGAGGGCGCTGGGACGTCGGCTTCGTGCGTCTCGGTGGACATCCTGGGTCGGTCTCCGTATGATACCCCTATAGGGTATATGGGTCATCCGATGCAAGACGCCACGAAGACTTCGGTGATGAAGCGGCTGAACCGGGTCGAGGGCCAGGTGCGCGGTCTGTCGCGGATGGTCGAAGACGACCGTTACTGCATCGATATCGTTACCCAGATCGCCGCGGTTCGGGCGGCGCTGCGCAAGATCGAGGAGGCGGTGCTCACCGATCATGTCGCCCATTGCGTCGAGCAGGCGATCCGGAGCGGCGATCCGGACGACCAGCGTCGGAAGATCGCCGAGCTGATGGAGGTCCTGGGCCGCGCCGACCGCTAGGCGCGTCGGGCTTGGGGCGCGTCCGCCGTCTGCCGGCGCAGCGGTGGAGCCTCCGGCATCGGGATCTCCGCCATTGCACGGTTGCGGAGTGGCCGGCCGGCATGCGGCGTCTTGTTCCATCGATGCGGTTTGAGCGCGAGTTCCACGATCGCGAGAAGACAGGCGGCGGTCATCAGCAGCCAGTAGAACGGCAGGAGGTACAGGAAGCGCGAGAGCCAGCCACGGCCGCGTAGCGGCAGCGTCCGCGTGGCGAGAGTCGCCATTGCCGCATAACCAGCCGCGAGGTTGAAGATGCTCAGCCCGGCCAGCGCGGCGATGAAAAGATCGCCGTCGCTCCAGAGGCGCGAGGGGTCCAGGAGGAGCAGGAGTGGCGTCGCAAGGAAGATCGGATGGAAGAGCGCCGACACGACCATTCCGAGCCCGAGCGCGTGGAAGCCGAGCATCCGGCGCGTGCCCAGGTCCCGCCAGAGCACGACGGGATGCCGCATATGGACAAGCCAGGTGTGGATCCAGCCCTTGAGCCAGCGCGTCCGCTGCCTGAGCCATGGACCCAACCTCACCGGCGCCTCTTCGAGCGTCGGGAGCTTCAACGTGCCGACGACATATCCGAAGCGCGCCAACCGGATGCCGAGGTCGGCGTCCTCCGTGACGTTGAACGGGTCCCAACCTCCTACCGCGTCAAGCGCCGCGCGGCGGAAGTGATTCGATGTTCCGCCGAGCGGCAGGGGCAGATCGAGTGCGGCCAGAGCAGGAAGCAGCCCATCGAACAGCGTCGAATACTCGATCGCGAACAGGGCCGCGATCCTGCTCTTGTCGGGATTGTCGATAACGAGCGGCGCCTGCAGGCACGCGAGTCGTTGCGGCGCCGCGCGGAAGCCGGCGAAGGCCTCCGCGATCTGACCGGGATGGGGCCGATCCTCGGCGTCGTAGACAGTGACGAATTCGCCACGCGCAAACGACAGCGCGTATTGAAGTGCCATCGGCTTGGTCCGCGGTCCGCCGGCCGGGACGACCACGATCTCGTAGGGCGGTCCGCGGTCGAGTGCCCGCGCCGCGCCAAGCGTGACAGCATCGTCTTCGTCGATGACCAACTTGATGTCGAGCCGATCGCGCGGCCACTTCAGGCGGTCGAGCCCGTAGAGAAGCTGGCGCACCATATGCGCCTCGTGCCGGAGCGGCACGAGGATCGTATAGACGGGGAGGTCGGCTCCGGTCGGAACCGATGGCGGCGAAAAAGCCTCGCGACGGACGTGGGTGGCGGCGATCAGCCGCAATGCGGCGACAACAACGAAGAAGATCGCTGCGGCCAACTCGACGACAGCCAGGGTGGCGACCGGCGAAAGGAACGCAGCCCCCGCCACCAGCAACACCAGGATCGCGCCGGTCGCCGCCTGTTTCGGCGTCAGCCTGCGCCGGGCTGAACACTCAGGATCGACGGCATCAACCTTGGTGATCGCTTCCTTCAGGAAGTCGCGTGCACCGGCCGCCCGGAGCGCCGCCCTGATCACCGTTGGCGTGCTCACCGAAATCCGCCGCCGGCTCCCCGGATACCGGTTGAGCCAGTGGATCGCCTCCGTCATGGTATCATCATCCGGGGCGATGATGAGGTCGCCTGCCATTGATTTGGCGACCTTGCCGATGCTTATGGCGTCGAGGCTCGTGATTGCGCTAGGACCGAGATCGACATGCGAGACGTAGGGAAGGCCGAGCCGGCGAGCGCGGGCGCGATAGGTCGCGGCCTCGGCGCCTCCGAGACCGCGCAGCACGGCCTGACCATCGTCGCGTTGCGCCACCTTTCCCCCGGCTCGGGCGCGATCGCCGCACGGCGTCCCGTTCCACCATGCGATCCCCCGGACAATCTCAACTCAAAACTACCTTCGCGGGAAGTGAGAAGTGACTTCCACACACGCGGAACGGATAGAAATTTCGCCGCCGATCGCGGTTTCTCGCGGTACGCGCTAGTTCGAGCGGCATATCTGCTATTTTTGATTGTATTGATCGTCGTCGAAACGCTCACGCCAGCGGCGCAAGCCCAGTCCCCGGGGAGCCCCATCCCAAGCTTCTGGGACCCCAAGCGACGCATCGAGAGGCCTGCCGCAGGATCGGTGCAGGCTATCCGTTTCGTCACGACGGACGACTTTCCGCCGTTCAATTTCCTCAATGCCGACGGCCGTCTGACCGGCTTCAACGTCGACCTGGCGCGCGCGATCTGCGATGAACTCGCGATCCGCTGCACCATCCAGGCACGGGAGTGGGACGATACGCTCAACGCGGTACGACAGGACAGCGCGGACGCGGTCATCGCCGGACTGGCGATCACCACGGCGGCGCGCGAAGAGCTGGATTTCTCGGAAGTCTACATGCGGTGGCCGGGCCGCTTCGTCGTCCGGCGCGACGCGGCTGCGATTGACGTCACCCCCGACGCCCTCAAGGGCAAGACGCTTGCCGTGGTGGCGCGGACAGCGCACGAAGCCTATCTCGCCGCCTTCTTCCCCGAGGTCGGCCGCAAGCTCTATCCCACGCCGGAAGCCGCCCGCGAGGCAGTGAAATCCGGTGAAGCCGATGCCCATTTTGGCGACGGCATGCAACTCTCGTTCTGGCTGCAGAGCGAAGCCGCCGACGGGTGCTGCGTCTTCGCGGGCGGGCCATACCTGGAGTCGCGGTTCTTCGGCGAGGGCCTTGCCATTGCGGTGCCACGCGGCCGGGAAGACCTCAAGCAGGCGATCAACGCCGCGCTGTCCGCGCTTCAGGAGAAGGGCGTCTACGCAGAGCTCTACCTGCGCTACTTCCCCGTCGGCTTCTTCTAGCCGAGCGCTCAGAGCACGCGATAGCGAACCCGCGCGCTCCGCTCGATGGCGGCGCGCACCAGCGGATCGATATCCAGCCGGTCGCGGAGCATCTGCAGGAACAGGAGTTCCTCCTGCTCGACGTGGAGGTCGGCCGCGGCAACTTCGACCGCCAGCGCATAGGCCGTCTCGTGAAGCCGTGGCGCAAGCGACGCCGCGATCAGGTCGAGCACCCGATCGAGACCGTCGTCGGCCTGAAGGATCGCGCCGCAGTCCTCGGCGATCGCCACCAGACGCTCGCGGTCGAACGCGGCGAAAACCGGCAGGGTCTGCACCACGTCGCCGATCTTCTTCAACTCGCGGTCGGTCATTTTCCTGTCGGCAGCCGACAAGGTTACCATGGCGTAGATCAGGGCGTCGTGCTCGGGGACGGTCTTCATCGGCTTGTTCATGGTCTCGGGGCCTCGGTCAGGCATGGCTGAACCTATGGCCCAGCCTATCCCCGAAGGCAAGCGGAGGCCGGGGTCGAGATGCGACTTGATGGTCCCTCGCCTCGTCATTGGTCGCGGTACTGCTCAGGCGGCGTCTCCGCGCGGTCACGACGACGGTCCGTTCATTCCTGGAGGTCGGGATCGCCATCGAACCGAGAGCCAGCCACCGGCGGAGGCGCATCCGAGGGGGGCGCCGCCGGTCCGGGCGATGCAACGACACAGCTGATGACGTGGTAGCCTGCGAGGTTGCCGGTGACGGCGGCGAGCGCCGGTGGCGGCGTTCGCTGGCTGCCTGGCAACGCGTTGAGCGCGGTCATGGTGGCGCTGTCGAGGCCAGGGGGTGGATGATAGGTGGTACGGCAGGCAGCCGGGGCGTCGCTCAGCTCCAGCGACTGCAGACTCGAAAAGGCAAAGGCCACGAAGTAGCTGGGATCGAAGACCTGCAGGGTGACTGGATCACCGGGCGCGGGGGGCTGCTCCAGCCGAAGTTCGAAGAAGAGCGTGAGGTACAGGCCGTCGTAGTTCAGGCCATAGTCCGTGGGCGGCGCGAAGGCCTGCCGGACGCCATCGACCACGACGTCGGTGAAGTAGCCGTAGTCCGCAAGCGCCTCGACATTGAGCCTGGCCAGGGGCTCCAGTTCCGACGGCTCGAAAGTGCCGCTCTGGTCGGCATCGAGCCCGGCGACGGCAAATGCGGAGTATGCGGCATCGAACGTCCATTCGTTGCGAATGGCCTCAATCGTTTGCTCGTCACCGAAGCTGAGCACGGTGCGAGCCTCCACGAAGACGTGGGGATGGGCGCGCGCCCCGGCGGTCGCGCCCGTCGTCGCGAGCGCGGCAAGGACCAGGAGGGCGCACCGCTTGCGGCCCGATGCTCCTGCCTCGCTCGCCGCTTGGCCGACCGATCCCGACAACGCGCTTTCCCCACGACCCCGGACAGGCCGCCTCCCATGAGCCAGCGCGAATCATAGCATTACGGGCGGCGTCGCGATGCAGGCCAGGATGTCTTCCTCGACCACCTCGGCCAGTCCTTTGTGGACCGAATATTTCATGGCGCGGCAGCCGGCCGGCAGGACGAGAATCACCGTCTCGCGCGGTGGACACCCGACCTCGGCGCAGGACAACTCGGTGACGGAGAGGACAACATCGGGCCCCAGCGACAGCGCCCCGCGCATCCATGCCTTGATCCTGCTGGCGGCCCCCGTCACCCCCTCTTCCGCCCGCGGCGCGTCGCGATAGACCAGCCGCCTCATCCGAACACCCCGGCGAGCCGCTGCGCCAGCGGCCGGCGGATGGCGGCCGAGAACAGCCGTCGCGTCGCCTCGGGGGAGAGGCCGTCGCCCAGCACCACGATGCGGCTTCGTCGATCCTCGCTCGGCCACCGATCGAGGCGTCTTCTTTCATGGAGCATATGCTGCACGCCATGCACCACCATCGGACGGCCGGGATCGTCGGACAGCGCGACGACGCCCTTGAGGCGGAGGACGCCGACCTGAAGCATCATGAGGTCGAGGAAGGCGTTGAACAGCCCCGGATCGAGCGGCTCGGCCTCAACGAGCGGAACCGCCTGGATCCTGTCGCCGTGACGGTTCGGATCGTGGGCATGGCGATGGCCCGCGCCGCCCGTCGCCCGCTCGAGCGCCAGCCATCCAGCGACATCCTCGGGCTTGCCGCCGGGCAAGTAGGTCCCCTCCCCGATCAGATCCGAAAGCCGCACAACGTCCTCCCGGGTGACGATCTCTGCGGACGGGTTGAGGACCTGGAGCCGTCGGCGGAGTTCGTCGAGGTCATGCCGCGACGCGACATCCCGAACGAGATCGGTCTTGGTCAGCACGATCCGGTCGGCAAAGGCGAGTTGCTTCCAGGATTCGATGTGCCGGTCGAGGGCGAGCGGGCCGGTGACGACGTCGAATGTGGTGACGACGCCCGCGAGACGGAAGCGCCGCGCCACGACGTGATCGCGCAGCCCGGCGGCAGGGGCGCCGCCCGGGATGAGGCTGTTGATGATGGGTGCGGGGTCGGCGAGGCCGGTGGTCTCGACGATCACCCGCTCGAAGCGCGGAAACGCGCCGCGATCCACCGCATCGGCGATCTCGAACAGCGAGGCGCGGATGTCGCTGCCGGCCGTGCAGCAGACGCAGCCGGTCGAGGTGACGACGTAGTCCTCGCGCCCGGCGTGGACGAGATCGTGATCGATGGCGATCGTGCCGAACTCATTGACGACCACCGCCGTGCCGCGCATCGCAGGATCGGCGAGCACTGCGCCGAGCAGCGTCGTCTTGCCGGAACCGAGGAACCCGGTGAGCAGCGTCACCGGGATGGCGGCGGCCGATCCGCTAGGCGGCATTCGAGCGCTTCCAGACCGGGAACGGGTCCGCCAGCCGACGATAGGTGGACGGATCGAACGTCACCGGGTTCGCCGAGCCGACAAGGCAGGCATCGAGTTCGGCACGGATCGCCGCCTCGTCCATGCCCGTGCCGATGAACACCAGTTCCTGTCGGCGGTCGCCCCAGACCGGCGTCCAGTGACGGTTGAGCATCGAGCGCCACTCGGAATGGTCCGGCCAGCGCGCCCTTGGCACGGCTGCCCACCAGAAGCCCATCGGCTCGGTGCGGCAGATGGCGCCGGCGAGGCTCATGTCGCCAACCCATTCCGGGCGCGTCGCCAGCCAGAACAGCCCCTTGGCGCGGATCAGGCCGGGCCATGTCCGGCCAATGAACGCCTTGAACTTCTCAGGATGGAACGGGCGGCGGGCGCGGTAGACGAAGCTCGATATGCCGTACTCCTCGGTCTCGGGCACATGGTCGCGGAAGCCGTTGAGTTCCTTGTACCAGAGCGGGTGCTCGTGGGCCTTGTCGTAGTCGAAGCGGCCCGTCTCGAGGACCTCGCCGAGGTCGACCCGGGAGAAGTCGGTCTCGATGATCCGCGCATCGGGGTTGAGCGCCAGCACGACCTTGCGGACCAGGTCGCGTTGCGCAGGTTCGACGTCGGACACCTTGTTGACGACGATGACGTCGGCAAACTCGATCTGGTCGACGAGCAGGTCGACGAGGGTCCGGTCGTCCCCGTCGCCGGCCGTCTCGCCGCGGTCGCGGAGGAAATCCTGGCTCGCGTAGTCGCGGAGCAGGTTCGCCGCGTCCACGACCGTGACCATCGTGTCGAGCCGCGCCAGGTCCGACAGCGATACGCCACGCTCGTCCCGGAACTCGAACGTCGCCGCGATCGGCAGCGGCTCCGCGACGCCCGTGCCCTCGATCACCAGGTAGTCGAAACGGCCCTCCTCGGCGAGACGGCGCACCTCCATGAGGAGGTCGTCGCGGAGCGTGCAGCAGATGCAGCCATTGGTCATCTCGACCAGCTTCTCGTCGGTACGCGACAGCTCGGCGCTATTGCGCACGAGGTCGGCGTCGATATTGACCTCGCTCATGTCGTTGACGATCACCGCGACGCGACGACCCTCGCGGTTGTTGAGGATGTGGTTGAGCAGGGTCGTCTTGCCGGCGCCGAGGAAGCCGGAGAGCACGGTGACGGGAAGACGTTCGTTCTGCATGGACACTCAATCTGTGATGTTATAACATCACACTTGTACCCGAAGTCTGGAACGATCGCAACATCGTTCCACCGATTCCGAAAATCCAAGGAGACTCAACCGTGATTCCCGCCTCCCTCCCTGCGCGGAGCTTGGGCCTTGCGCTCGGCCTGTGCGCCGCGTCCGGCTTTGCGGCTTCCGCTGACGAAAATGAGACCTGGCGGCTCGTCGTCGCCGATCACAGCGCCCCCGTGGTGCGCATACTCGAAACAGACGGCGCTCCGACCGCGACCTTCGATATCGAGGGACCGGCGAGCCTCGCGCCAGGACCGTCAGGCACGATCGTCTATGCCATCCAGTCTGATGCCGACATCGTGCAGGCAATCGACAGCGGCATCGTACTTTCGGACCATGGCGATCACGCGGACCTCAAGGTCGAGGCGCCGCGCCTGCTGGACACGGCGATGACCGGCGAGCGCCCGGTCCATTTCGTGGTCCATGACGGCAAGATCGCCGTCTTCTACGATGGCGAAGGTGTCGCGCGGATCTACAGCGAGCGCGGCGGCGAACCACGCGTCATCGAGACGGCGGCGCCGCACCACGGCGTGGCGGCGACGATCGGACGGCACGTGATCGTCTCGATCCCGCACCCCGAGCACCCGTCGGAACTGCCCGTGGGTATTCGCGTGCTCGACACGAGCGGAGTTCAGGTCGGCGAAGATCACGCCTGCCCTGACCTGCATGGCGAGGCTGCCTCGGGCAGCCTGATGGCGCTCGCCTGCGCCACGGGCGTGCTGCTGGTCCGTCCCGACGGAGATGGGCCGCCGAAGGTCGAGCATCTCGCCTATGCGTCCGACCTCCCGGAAGGCAAGAGCACCACGCTCCTCGGCGCCTCCGGGCTCCAGTACTTCGTCGGCAACTACGGTCCCGACGCGATCGTGGCGATCGACCCGTCCTCCGGAAAATTCACCCGCGTACAACTTCCCACGCGCCGCGTTCACTTCGCCATGGATGGCGAGCGCCCGCAGCTCGTCTATGTCTTCACCGAGGACGGCAGCCTGCACAAGATCAATGCGCTGACGGGACGCGTCGACGCCAGCCTCGCGCTGACCGGCCCCTACAGCATGGACGGCCATTGGCGGGACCCGCGTCCGCGGCTGGCCGTCGCCGGCGACGAAGTCTTCGTGACCGATCCGACCCCCGGCGTCATCCACGTCGTCGACATTGAGGAGTTCGCCAAGGATCGGGAGATGAAGGTCGACGGCATGCCGTACACCATCATCGCAATCGGCGGCCACGGCGAGCATCACTAAACCCTCGGAAGTGCGGTGTCCGGGATCTCTCCAACCCGGACACCGTCACATTCGATCTGTGCCTTGCTTCCCGTCATCCCGCTGCCGATCGGCATTCCTGGGCCCGGGCTGCCCTGGTCGCGGTCTCTCCGATCTCGCACCTCGACAAGACCCGAGCTTCCGAAGGCCCCTTCCTTCGTTCCTCCGACATCCGCCTGGACCAGCACGACGGAGCGTCGGGCGGCGTTGACGCGGGCGGCCGGGGTTCCTAGGGTCCGCGCGCATTCCCACAGGTCGAAGACAATGAACGCGGCCAATCTGCCCGAGATCGACATCACGCCCGCCCTCCGCGACGCCGCCGGGCGCTCCAAGGCCTGGCCCTTCGAGGAGGCGCGGAAGATCGTCGCCCGCATCGAGACGCGCGGTGATCCCACGGGCGGCGTCCTGTTCGAGACCGGCTACGGCCCCTCCGGCCTGCCGCATATCGCACC
>JALHRF010000022.1:0-26559 GCA_022841545.1 Bauldia sp.
ATCTCGATCGGCTCGACCGCCAGCGCGAGCGCTTCGGCCTCCCTGTCCGGGCCGTCGGGCTCGATGCCGGCTACGCCAGCGCGGCGATCGCCAGGGGGCTTGAGGAGCGCGCCATTCAAGGCGTCGTCGCCTACCGCAACCCGACCCCACCGCGGCCGGGCATGATGCGGCGGAGCGCCTTCCGCTACGAGCCTGAGGTCGACGGCTACCGCTGCCCGGAGGGACAGCTGCTCCGCTACGCCACCACCGACCGCACCGGCTACCGCCACTACCGGTCGGACCCGGCTGTCTGCCGCACCTGCCCGCTGCTCGCTTCCTGCACCTCCAGCGCCAACGCCGTCCGCCTCATCACCCGCCATGTCTGGCAGGACGAGCGCGAGCGCGCCGACCGCCTGCGCCTCACGCCGTGGGGCAAGACCATCTACGCCCGCCGCAAGGAAACGGTCGAGCGATCCTTCGCCGACGCCAAGGAACTGCACGGCCACCGCTATGCCCGCTTCCGACGGCTCTGGCGCGTCCGCGTTCAGTGCCTGCTCGCCGCCGCAGCCCAGAACATCAAGAAGATCGCACTCACCCTTGCCGCCAAACCCACCCCAAGGCCGGCATAGGAAGGGCGACCTTCCTCAACTTCCAGAACCACGCCGACAGCCTGTCGCAAACAAAAAAGCCCGCCGAAATCGACGGGGTTTGTCAGCGGTCTGAGGGCGCCCTCCGGGGCGCCCTTTTTCTTGTCTGGCGCTCAGCCAGTGAGGAGGGCGGCGAAGCGGTCGACGTCTTCGGCCCTCGTCTGGAACGACGTGATCAGCCGCACGAACGCCTCGTCCGGTCCCGGGCGCTCCTCCGGCGGCAGCGTCTCCACCGACCATGGATGGAACATCGCGCCGGCCGCCTTGAGCCGGGCGTCGAGGATCTTCGGCAGAATGGCGAAGACCTCGTTGGCCGCCGGCACGAGCGCGAGCCGTGCCGTTCCACTGGCCTGGATCGCCCGTGCGAGCCGTGCGCCCATCGCGTTCGCGTGTCGTGCGAGGTCGAGCCAATGGCCGTGGTCGAGCCATGCGTCGAACTGTGCGGCGATGAACCAGGCCTTCGAGAAGCCATGGCCGGCGCGCTGCCGGGCGAAGCCGAAATCGCGGGAATCCGCGGGGTTGAAGAACACCACCGCCTCCGCCGCAAGGCATCCGCCCTTCGTCCCCCCGAACGAAAGCACGTCGACGCCCGCCTTCCACGTCACCTCGCACGGCCTCACGCCCAGGCTCGCCACGGCGCCGGCAAAGCGTGCCCCGTCCATGTGCACGGCCAGCCCACGCTGCCTCGCCACCGTGGCGATCGCCGACACCTCGGCGGGGCTGTAAGTGGCGCCGAGCTCGGTGATCTCCGAGACGCTCGCCACCACCGGCCGTCCGTAGTGGACATTGCCCTCCGGGTAACGCTCGATCGCCTGCGCCAGGGCCTCCGCCTTGACCTTGCCGTCGCGGCCCTCGATGCCGACGAGCTTGGCGCCGCCGAAGAATTCCGAGGCGCCGGCCTCGTCGACATTGATGTGGGCATGGCGATGGCAGAAGACGACGCCGCCGGGGCGCGCAAAGTTGGCGATGCCGAGGGTGTTGGCCGCCGTGCCGGTGCCGACAAGGAAGACGGCGACCTCGCGTTCGAACAGATCCGAGAAGCGCTGCGTCAGGCCCCGGGTGAGGTCGTCATTGCCATAGGCCCGGCCGCCGTCGCGGGCCGCGGCCGCAAGCGCGGCGATCACCTTGTCGGAGGCGCCGGCCCAGTTGTCGCTGGCGAAGATCATGGTCTTACCGCCCGCGGAAGCTGCTCCAGATCAGGCGGTCGAAGGAGAACAGGCCTGGCCCGTAGGCGATCAGCGCCAGCGCCATCGCCGCCCAGGGGAGCGCTTCGTTGGGCCAACTCGCCGGATTGACCATGAAGATGACGATGGTCATGCCGAGGAGGCCGAGGGCCGAGAGGCGGGTGGCGAAGCCGATCACCAGCGCCGCCGGCAGAATGATCTCGGCGAAGCTGCCGGCCCAGGCGAAGTATTCCGCATAAGGCAAGAGGGGGGCCGGCTCGACCAGCTTGAGCTGGGCAAGCAGGTTGAGCGCGTACTCGTTCTCGTAGAGGTATTTGGTGGCCGGCGTCAGCTCGAGAAAGCCGTCCCAACGGACGAGCCCCGAACGCCAGAACGGAATGGCCAAAGCGAACCGGAGCGCCAGCGACGCCAATGCCTGCAGTATGATCATGAAAACCTGTCCCGTTGCCGAGGCGCGCAAGCGGATGCCACGCCGTGACCAATCGCCATCAACCCACTATGCCCGGCAGATTCGACGAAGGGCTCCTGCGGCGAACAGGCCGGCGATGTTTCCGGCGAGGTCGAACCGCTGGTCAGCCGCCTGCGCCGTCTCCGCCGCCGCGAGAAGCGTGTCGCCCGCCGCGAGCGCGGTGACGAACGCCGCCCCGCCGGGAGGCACGATCCGCACCTCGACCTCCGCCCCGGGACGAACGATGAGTGCATCTTCGGCGACGGTAAAGTCAACCGGGGTCATCGGCACATCTGACACGTTCATGCGCCACACGGTCACCGCCGGCCAGGGCGAGCGAACCAGACGAAGCGACGGGTGGAGTTCGAAAATGAGGCCGGGAAGCGCCGCTTCGGCGAGTTCCGAGAGCGCCGTCGGCGGCAGCGGTTCGGCATCTTCGGCGTGATAAGACTCCCGCCAGCGCCGCTCGATCCGGGCCACGTCGGGCAGGTAGGGGAGGGAGCCCGCCGGTGGGAATCGCGCGATGAAGTCGGGAAAGGTCGCGCCGTGGTCGAGGAGCACGGGCGACGTTGGCGGCTCGGCAAGCACGTAGGCCCACGCCATGGCGCGGAAAAAATCGTCGCCGACGATGCGTCGCACCGCTGGAAACGAGCTGGCGACGGCATTGGCGAGGGCGCTGATGACGTTGTTCCGGTAGACGGCGAACCGTCGCGGCGCGGGCCTGCCTCCGGGGGCGACGATGCCGGCGGGAACCGGGGCGGCGGGGTCGAGAAGGGCCGCTGCGAACTCCGCCTGGACCTCAGACAGCGGCGGCAAGCGGCGCCTCCTCGCGACGCCGGGCGCGCGCGAGCACCGCCTCGACACGGCCTGCCTCGGCATGGAGCGTCGTCCAGTCGGGCACGTCGTTGTCCCACTCGACGAGTGTCGGCAGCGCTCCGGACAGGGCGATGGCCCGTTCGTAGAGACGGAGCACCGCGGGATCGACCGGCCGGTCGTGGGCGTCGATGAGGAGCGGGTCGCCGTTGTCGTCCATCTCAGGCGCGTATCCTGCAAGGTGGATCTCGCCGACATGGCCGACCGGGAACGCATCGAGATAGGCGACGGGGTCGTAGTGCTGGTTGGTCGCCGAGACATGGATGTTGTTGACGTCGAGGAGCAGGCCGCAACCGGTCCGCCGCACGACTTCGGCGAGGAAGTCGATTTCGCTCATCGTGCTCCGCTCGAAGGCCACATAGGTCGAAGGATTCTCGAGGAGCATCCGGCGGCCAACGGCTTCCTGTACCTCGTCGATATGGTCGGCGACACGGGAGAGCGTCTCCTCGTCATAGGGGACCGGCAGGAGGTCGCTCAGGAAGACGCTGTCGTGCGACGACCAGGCTAGATGCTCGGAGAAGAGCCCAGGCTGGTAACGGTCGTCGAGTGCCTCGAGTCGCGCGAGATGGTCCTTGTCGAGCGGCTTCGCCGCGCCGATCGACAGCCCGACGCCGTGGAGCGACAGCGGGTAGCGCTCGCGGATGGCGGTCAGGTAGCGGTGCGGCGGGCCCCCCGCGCCCATGTAGTTCTCGGCATGGATTTCGAACCAGCCAATGTCCGGCTCGGTGGCGAGAATCGCGCCGTAGTGCTCCGGCTTCAGCCCCACGCCGGCACGGGGCGGAATCGACCGGTACGAGAAGGGAGCCTGGATCATTCGATAACACTCCGGCGGAGTCGCGGAGCGGACGGCTTACGCCGCCCGCTCCGCGAAGGCTCAAGTCGGCGATCAGGCGCCGCGCTCGATGGGGGTGAGGCTGCCCGGTCCGAGCGGCGTCTCCATCGACGTGCAGGTGCCGGCCGGCACCAGCTTGAACGAGTCGCCCTGGTAGTCGACGGTCGACGTCCCGGCGCAGGATTGCGCGCCGGCGGCGCAGTCGTTCTGGCCTTTGAGCGAAACGCCGTAGCATTTCTCCATCGCCGCTTCCTCGGCGGCCGAGGCCGGCACGGCGAACGACGCCATGGCGGCGCCGACGGCGCCGGCGAGAGCGGAGATGGTGAGGGTCTTCAGGGTTGCAGGCATGGTCGGTCTTCCTCGCGTTTCAGGTGGGCCCCCCGGCCCCCTTGAGATGAATGGGGTGGCGCGGGTATCAGCTCGGGCGCTGGATCGGCTCGAGGCTGCCGGGGCCGAGTGGCGTCTCCATCGTAGTGCAGGTTCCGGCCGGCACAAGCTTGAAGGACTGGCCGTCGTAGTCGACGGTCGAATGGCCGGCGCAGGAATGCGCGCCGGCGGCGCAGTCGTTCTGGCCCTTCATGGCGACGCCGTAGCACTTCTCGCCATCGGCAGCGGCGGCGGGTGTCGTCGCCATGGCCGCCGCGGTGGCGATGGCTCCGGCCAGGGCCGCGCCCGACAGGCCCTTCAGGATAAGCGACATGCTGACTTCCTCCTCTTTCGCGTGAACCGGCGCCGCCGTCATGGGGCCCGGAACGCCCCGTCTCGGGCGCTCGGTGATGGTTTCGATGCGGAGCCGGCGCGGGTTACCGGAACACGAGCATGTGATCGCCGGCGCCAGATCCCTCCTCACCGCTTGTTGATTTCGCCGTGGCGCGCCGCGCGGCCTATGGCTGGCGGGGCAATGACCGACAAGGGCGCCGGCCGCTTCCATGATTCTCGAGGGTAACCAGAGCGATGCGCTCGGTGCGCTGATGAAGGCGGCGCAGGACGGCGACCGCGCCGCCTATCGCGAACTGCTCGGCGAGACCGTTCCGATCCTCCGGCGGATGCTCAAGCGCCGTTTCCCGTTTCTCCCGCGTCAGGACCTCGAGGACCTCGTCCAGGACATCCTGCTCGCGGTCCACGCCGTCCGCGCCACCTACGACCCGGCCCGCCCGTTCCTGCCCTGGCTGGTCGCGATCGCCCGGAACCGGACGGCCGACATGGCGCGCCGCCATGCACGGCGGAGCGCTCGCGAAGTGGCCGTCGACACCTATCCGGAAACTTCCGGCGAGGATGAAACGAACAGAGGTGAAGGCTACGGCGATGCCGAGGCGCTGCAGGAGGCGGTCAGGTCCCTGCCGCAGGGTCAGCGGGTCGCCATCGAACTCCTGAAGTTCCGCGAGCTGTCGCTGAAAGAGGCGGCGGCGGTCAGCGGGATGAGCGTGACGGCGCTGAAAGTGGCGACGCATCGGGCGACCCGGGCGCTCCGCGTCGCGTTGAAGACGAAAGACGGTTGACGGATGGCGAGGCTCGACACCGACGCATTGATCGACCGGCTGGCCGGGGACGCAGCCCCCGTGCGGCGGGTCGATCCGGTGTGGAAACGGGTGGCGCTGTGGCTCTGCCTCGGTGTCCCGCCGCTTCTCGTCATCGTGCTGTTCCACGGGTTGGCCGTCGACATGCCGACCCTGATGGGCGATCGCCAGCTCCTGATCGAACAAGGGGCCGCCCTCCTGACCGCCGTCGCCGCGGCGGCGGCCGCGTTCTCGTCCATCATCCCGGGCGCGAGCCGGCGCTGGCTCTGGCTTCCGGCCGTGCCGCTCGCCGTCTGGCTGCTGGCGCTCGGCAAGGGTTGCGTCGACGACTGGTTGCAGTTCGGCCCGGACGGGCTGGCGCTCCGGCCCGACTTCGACTGCCTCGGCCCGATGCTCCTGATGGCTATCGTTCCCACCGGAGCGATGCTCGTCATGCTCCGACGCGGAGCGCCGCTGGCGCCGCGGGCTACCCTCTTCCTCGGCGCCCTCGCCACCGCCGCGATCGTTGCCTTCGGCCTACGCTTCTTTCACATCGGCGATGCGAGCATCATGGTGCTCACCTGGCACATGGGACTTGCCGCCATCCTCACCCTCGCCGCCGGGCTGGCCGGACCGCGCGTGCTGGGCTGGCCGGCCCCGTCGTTCCAACCGCAATCGCCCTGAGGGTTGAGGTTGGCGCTCAGCCGCGCCGGAATAGGCGCATGGCGAAGAGCCCGATCGATACGCCGAGCGTGCAGAACACCAGGAACACCCAGCCGGCCAGGGCGCCCGCGTGGATACCCGAGAGCAGCACGCCGACCGTGCAGCCGAGCGCGGTCATCGCCCCCCAGCCCATCAGCAGTCCGCCGGCCAGGCCCCTGACGATGTGGCCGCCGTTGGGCGCCTCGGGCCGGAACTGCCCCGCGGCGAGCGCCGCCGCGAAGCTGCCGCCGATCAGGCCGATCACGAACAGGCCGTTGGTCGAGAGCACGGCTTCCTTGATCGCCGTGGCGCAGCCTGACAGCCCATCGAGGCCGTAGAGCGTGTCGGGCAGGAGCGCGGCGCGGTTCGCCGCCGTGCGGGCGAGGCTGCCGAGTTCGGCGGTGACCCCGAGCGGCTCGACCCGGAAATAGAAGGCCATGGCGATGATACCGACCAGCACGCCGCCGGTCACCGCGGGCCAGCGCTCGACGAAGACGTGGCGGAGCGCGCCCCGCAGGCTCGGCGTCTCGGCGGTTGCGACCGGCTGGGGCCGCGACAGCAAGAGGACGATCGCCGCGAGGAGAGCGAGGACAGCGAGCGTGACGACCGTCGTCCCGAGATAGCCGAGGTGGTGCGGCAGCCATGTCGCGGGCCACTCCGATATGGCCGAGAGATAGAGGGCGTTCCAGGTGAGGAAGCCGGCGACGAAGCCGAGCGCCGCCCCGACGATGGCGAAGGGCGCGGTCGGCGAGCCTTCGCCGAGGCGGTAGAAGTGCGCCGAGATGCACGAGCCGGAGACCGCCATGCCGATGCCGAAGACGAAGGCAGCAAGCGCGAGCACGGGGCTCACCGGCCCGACATGGGCATTCGGGGGCAGCCGCCCTTCGGCGGGAACGGGAAGCCAGGCGAGGATCACGACCTGGTAGAGCACGAAGCCGACCGCGAGGGCGACAAGGATCGAGATGACGCCGCGTGGGTCGCGTTTCTCCTGGAAATCTCGGAAATTGCAGAGGAAACAGAAGCGGGCCCGCTGCAGGACGACGCCGAAGGCGATGCCGGCCAGGAGCGCGAAGGAAAGGGCGCGGCTCGCGGCATCGTCACCCTGCATGGACCATGCCCAGAACAGGAGTGCGACGAGGACCGCGGCCGCAGCGACGGCCCTTGGCCACGCTGGCGGTGTCGAGGTGGTTGGTTGAGCGGGAATGTCGGTCACGATCGGCGAGGTCCATGAAGGCAAAGAAGGCGGCCGCCCGACGCGCCCGCCTTCCGACTAGCCCGGGGCGGCCGCCCGGACCAGCCGGACGGCGTTGCCCGATGGCTTACTTGCCGGTCCAGACGGTGCCGGAAAGGTTGGCGATCGGGACGCCCACCGAGTTGCCATACTCGGTCCATGAGCCGTCGTAGTTCCGGACGTCGTAGCCGAGGATCCTCGATAGCGCATACCAGGTGTGGCTGGAGCGTTCGCCGATGCGGCAGTAGGTGATGACCGGCTTCGTGCCGTCAATGCCGACCTCGGCATAGAGCGCCTTGAGCTCTTCGGCCGACTTGAAGGTGCCGTTCTCATTGACCGCCTTGCCCCACGGCACGTTCACCGCCCCCGGGACATGGCCGGCCCGCACTGACAGCTCCTTCACCCCCTCCGGAGCGAAGATCTTGCCGGAGAATTCATCCGGCGAGCGGATGTCGACGATGGCGACGTCGGCGCCGCCCTCGACGACCTCGAGAACGTCGCCGAGCCGGGCGCGCAGAGCGTTGTCGCGGTCGCTGATCTCGATGGCCGAGGCGGTGAAGGTAGGGGTCGCGGTGTCGACCGGCAGGCCCTTCGCTTCCCAGAGCTTCCGGCCGCCGTCGAGGAGCTTGGTCTGCTCGCCGAGCCCATAGATGTTGAACACCCAGGCGCCCCACGCGGCGAACCAGTTGTTGTTGTCGCCGTAGAGGACGATGGTCGTGTCGGGTGTTACGCCGGCTGCCCGGAGCTTGTCCTGGAAGGCCTCCTTCGAGACGATGTCGCGCTTGACCGTGTCGACGAGGTCGGTGTGCCAGTTGAGATGCACGGCGCCGGGGATGTGGCCGCGCTCGTAGACGCCGGTGTCCACGCTCACTTCGAAGACACGGACATCCGGGTTCTGCAAATTCTGTTCGAGCCATTCGGCGCTCACCAGAGCGTCGCTCTCCGCGGCGGATGCGGCAGTGGCGAGGCCGGCGGCAAGCGCCATTCCGCTCACCCAGGCAAGGATCTTCATTTCCTGGTTCTCCCTCTAATGTCGTGACGGGGATTAAAGTAGGGGAGCGGTGGCTGATCCTGTAATTCGTCAATTGCGATCTTTCCCCGCCGCGTGGATTTTTTTCCCCGAGGTCGCGATCAGGTTGGACATGTTTTCCCGGCGCCTCGGGAGACACCGGAACAACGATGAGGCCAACTACGCTCGGGTTCTCACCGCGCAACAATGTTGCGCGTCGACTGCCGACCGGATTTGGGCTTGAGGCGATGACGGGACTGGCGCGAAAGCATCTTGCCGCGCCGCCTCAAATCTGCCATTGTCAAGGAAATAGGACAGGACTACTGTCCAATTGGGTGTGGAGCGCGTCAGGGGATGGCGCGGCCGGGAGTTGTCGGGAAACCGACGCGCGCCGCCGCCGAAGACGCTCGACCCCTTGAATTGGGCCCGCTTCCTTCATAATGGGGGGCGATGCCTCGATATTCATCACGGGCGTTCGGGCCGCGCGTTGAGCGCTGGCACGAAGCGCCCGAAATCGTGCAGCCACGGAGGCGCGGCAACCATGGCAAAGACGATCGACGAGACGGGGATGCCCGGCGCGAGCCGGACCCTTTCCGCCACCCTTCCCGTGACGCGGCCCGTAGCCGCGGGCCTCTATGACCCGGCGCGTGAGCACGACGCCTGCGGTGTCGGCTTCATCGTCAACCTCCGCCGGGCGAAATCCCACGCCATCATCGAGAACG
Organism: Bauldia sp.; assembly: GCA_022841545.1. Lineage (GTDB taxonomy): Bacteria > Pseudomonadota > Alphaproteobacteria > Rhizobiales > Kaistiaceae > Bauldia. Next base: position 9,124 of record JALHRF010000022.1, read on the forward strand.
GCCTCCGCATCCTCGAGAACCTCGAGCACCGCGGCGCCGTCGGCGCCGACCCGCTGGTCGGCGACGGCGCCGGCATGCTGGTTCAGCTCCCGCACCGCTTCTTTGCCGCCGAGGCGGAGCGGCTGGGCATCGCCTTGCCTGAGGAAGGCAAGTACGGCGTGGGCCAGATATTTTTTCCGCAGGACGCAGCGCTGCGGAAGGAGATGGAAGCCGTTGTCGAGAAGGGCCTCGAGGACGAGGGCTTCACTTTTCTCGGCTGGCGCGACGTCGCGGTCGACAATTCCTGCCTCTCCAAGGCCGAGAAGATTCGGTCGAGCGAGCCCTTCCATCGCCAGGTCTTCATTGGCCTCAAGGATGGCGCCCAATTCGACGCGGAGACCTTCGAGCGGCGGCTGTACATCGCACGGAAGGTCATTTCGGGCCGGGTCTTCCGCGCCTATGGCGGCCTCAACAACGATTTCTACATCGTCTCGATGTCGTGCCGGACCGTCGTCTACAAGGGCATGTTCCTCGCCTGGCAGCTCGGCGCGTATTATCGCGACCTGCATGACCCGGGTTTCGAGTCGGCGCTGGCGCTCGTCCACCAGCGGTTCTCGACCAACACCTTCCCGTCGTGGCGGCTCGCGCATCCCTATCGCATGGTCGCCCATAACGGCGAGATCAACACGGTCCGCGGCAACGTCAACTGGATGGCGGCGCGGCAGGCGAGCGTCTCCTCGGCCCTTCTCGGCGACGACATTCAGAAGCTCTGGCCGATCTCGTTCGAGGGGCAGTCGGATACCGCCTGCTTCGACAACGCGCTCGAGTTCCTGATCCGTGGTGGCTATTCGCTGCCGCACGCGGCGATGATGCTCATCCCCGAGGCCTGGGCGGGCAACCCGCTCATGGACGAGGAGCGGCGGTCCTTCTACGAGTACCATGCCGCGCTGATGGAGCCGTGGGACGGCCCGGCGGCGATGGCCTTCTCCGACGGCCGCTATATCGGCGCTACCCTCGACCGGAACGGGCTCCGCCCGGCCCGCTACATGGTCACGTCCGACGACGAGGTGATCATGGCCTCCGAGGCCGGCGTGCTGCCCGTGGACGAGGCGAAGATCGTCAGGAAGTGGCGCCTGCAGCCCGGCAAGATGCTGCTCATCGACCTCGATGCCGGCCGCATCATCGGCGACGACGAGATCAAGGCGCAGCTCGCCCGGAAGTACCCGTACCGGAGCTGGCTGGCGCGGAGTCAGATCGTGCTCGAGGATCTGCCGGAGGTGCCGCACACGGCGCCGGAGAGCGCGGTCAGCCTGCTCGATCGCCAGCAGGCCTTCGGCTACACCCAGGAAGACCTCAAGATCCTGCTCGCGCCGATGGCCACCACCGGCCAGGAGGCGGTGGGGTCGATGGGCAACGACGCGCCGATCTCGGCGCTCTCCGACAAGCCGAAGCTCCTCTACACGTACTTCAAGCAGAACTTCGCCCAGGTCACCAACCCGCCGATCGACTCGATCCGCGAGGAGTTGGTGATGAGCCTCGTCTCGTTCATCGGGCCGCGGCCGAACCTGTTCGACATCGAGGGCCAAGGCCGGCGGAAGCGGCTCGAGGTGCGACAGCCGATTCTCACCAACGAGGATCTGGAGAAGATTCGCGCCATCGGCGATCTCGACGACAACCCGTTCCAGTCGAGGACGCTCGACACGACCTTCGACTATGCGAGCGGCGTCGAGGGCATGGTGGCGGCGATGGACCAGCTCTGCGCCGACGCCGAGGCGGCGGTGCGGAGCGGGATCAACATCATCATCCTGTCCGACCGCGCGGTCGCGCCGGACCGGGCGCCGATCCCGGCGCTGCTCGCGGTCGCGGGCGTCCATCATCACCTGATCCGGGAGGGCCTCCGCACCTCGGTCGGTCTCGTCGTGGAGACCGGGGAGGCGCGCGAGGTGCATCATTTCTGCGTGCTCGCCGGCTACGGCGCCGAGGCGATCAACCCCTACCTCGCCTTCGAGACGCTGGCGGCGATGAAGGCGGGCTTCCCCGAGGAGGTCGACGACGAGGAAATCGTCCACCGCTACATCAAGGCGATCGACAAGGGCATCCTCAAGGTCATCGCCAAGATGGGCATCTCGACCTACCAGTCCTATTGCGGCGCGCAGATCTTCGATGCGGTCGGCCTGTCCACCGCATTCGTGAAGCGCTACTTCACCGGCACCGCGACCACGATCGAGGGCGCCGGTCTCGCCGAGATCGCCGAGGAGACGCTCCGCCGCCATCGCGACGCCTTCGGCGATTCGCCGGTGCTCCAGACCTCGCTCGCGGTCGGCGGCGACTATGCCTTCCGCTTCCGCGGCGAGTCCCATGTCTGGCGGCCCGATACGGTGGCGGCGCTCCAGCACGCCGCCCGCGGCAATGCGCAGGACAAGTATCGCCAGTTCGCGAAGCTCGTGAACGAGACCGAGGACAAGTACCTCACCATCCGCTCGCTCTTCCGCATCAAGGGCGCGGAGGAGGACGGGCGCATGCCCGTGCCGCTCGACGAGGTCGAGCCGGCGGCGAACATCGTCCGCCGCTTCTCCACCGGCGCCATGTCCTACGGCTCGATCAGCCGCGAGGCGCATACCACGCTCGCCATCGCCATGAACCGGGTCGGCGGCAAGTCGAACACCGGCGAGGGCGGCGAGGAGTCGGACCGCTACAAGCCGCTCCCCAACGGCGATTCGATGCGCTCGGCGATCAAGCAGATCGCCTCGGGCCGCTTCGGCGTGACCACGGAGTACCTGGTCAACTCCGACATGATCCAGATCAAGATGGCGCAGGGCGCGAAGCCCGGCGAGGGCGGCCAGCTACCCGGCCACAAGGTCGACGCGGTCATCGCCAAGGTGCGCCACTCGACCCCCGGCGTCGGCCTCATTTCGCCGCCGCCGCACCACGACATCTACTCCATCGAGGACCTGGCGCAGCTCATCTTCGACCTGAAGAACGTCGCCCCGCATTCCAAGGTCTCGGTCAAGCTCGTCTCCGAGGTCGGCGTCGGCACGGTCGCCGCCGGCGTCTCCAAGGCGCGGGCCGACCACGTCACCATATCGGGCTACGAGGGCGGCACCGGCGCCTCGCCGCTGACCTCGATCAAGCATGCCGGCTCCCCCTGGGAGATCGGCCTCTCCGAGACCCACCAGACGCTGGTCCGCGAGGCGCTCCGCGGCCGCATCTCGGTGCAGGTCGACGGCGGCCTTCGCACCGGCCGCGACATCGTCGTCGGCGCGCTCTTGGGCGCCGACGAATTCGGCATGGCGACGGCGCCGCTGATCGCCGCCGGCTGCATCATGATGCGGAAGTGCCACCTCAACACCTGCCCGGTGGGTGTGGCGACGCAGGACCCGGTGCTCCGGAAGCGCTTCACCGGCCAGCCCGAGCACGTCATCAACTACCTGTTCTTCGTCGCCGAGGAGGTGCGCGAGATCATGGCCTCGCTCGGCTACCGGAGCTTCAGCGAGATGATCGGGCAGATGCAGATGCTCGACAAGACCGAAGCCGTCGCCCACTGGAAGGCCAAGGGCCTCGACTTCTCGCGCCTGTTCCACAAGCCCGACGCGCCGGAAGGCGTGTCAATCTGGAACAGCGAGACACAAAAGCATCCGATCGACGACATTCTCGATCGCGGCTTCATCGAGAAGGCCATGCCTGCGCTCGAGCACAAGACCCCGGTCCGCATCGAGGGCGCGATCCGCAACACCGATCGCAGCGCCGGTGCGATGCTCTCGGGCGAGGTGGCCAAGCGCTACGGTCACGCCGGGCTGCCCGAGGACACCATCGCGATCACGCTCCGCGGCACCGGCGGCCAGAGCTTTGGCGCCTGGCTCGCGGCCGGCGTCTCGCTCGAGCTGATCGGCGAGGGCAACGACTATGTCGGCAAGGGCCTGTCCGGCGGCCGGATCGTCGTGCGCCCACCGGAGGACACGCGGATCGTGCCGGAGGAGTCGATCATCATCGGCAACACCGTCCTCTACGGCGCGGTCTCCGGCGCGTGCTACTTCCAGGGCGTCGCCGGCGAGCGCTTCGCCGTCCGCAACTCGGGCGCCGTCGCCGTGGTCGAGGGCGCGGGCGATCACTGCTGCGAGTATATGACCGGCGGCGTGGTCGTCGTCCTTGGCAAGACCGGGCGCAATTTCGCGGCCGGCATGTCAGGTGGCATCGCCTATGTCCTCGACGAGGACGACAGCTTCGCCTCGCGCTGCAACATGTCGATGGTCGAACTCGAGCCCGTCATCGAGGAGGACGACCTCCTCGAGAAGATGCAGCACCGGGGCGGCGACGTCGAATACAAGGGCCTCGTCGACGTGATGGCGAATATGAACGGCCACGACGCCGAGCGGCTCCACACGCTCATCGCCAACCATGCCCGCTTCACCAATTCGTCGCGGGCGAAGCAGATCCTCGACAACTGGCATGAGTACCTGCCGAAATTCCGGAAGGTGATGCCGGTCGAGTACCGCCGTGCGCTCAAGGAGCTCGAGCGGCAGCAGCAGCGTGAGGAAGCGCCGGCCATGCTGGCGGCGGGAGAATAGGCGTGGGCAAGGTCACAGGCTTCCTCGAGATCGATCGGCGCGACCGGCGCTACCAGCCGGCGGCGGACCGCATTCGCGCCTATCGCGAATTCGTCATCCCGCTGTCCGAGGAGGGCACGCGCGACCAGGCGGCGCGCTGCATGGATTGCGGCATCCCGTATTGTCACAACGGCTGCCCGGTCAACAACCAGATCCCGGACTGGAACGACCTCGTCTATAACGGCGACTGGCAGGAGGCGCTCCGCAACCTCCACTCGACCAACAATTTCCCGGAGTTCACCGGCCGCATCTGCCCGGCGCCCTGCGAGGCGGCGTGCACGCTCAACATCCAGGACATGCCGGTCACCATCAAGACCATCGAGTGCGCGATCATCGATCGCGGTTTCGAAATGGGCTGGGTGAAGCCCGAGCCGCCGTCGAAGACTTCGGGGAAGAGCGTCGCCGTGATCGGCGCCGGTCCCGCCGGGCTCGCCTGCGCCCAGCAGCTCGCCCGCGCCGGCCACGAGGTGCATGTCTACGAGAAGAACGCCCATCCCGGCGGGCTGCTGCGCTACGGCATCCCCGACTTCAAGATGGAGAAGACCCACGTCGCGCGCCGGGTCGCGCAGATGGAAGCCGAGGGCGTCGTCTTCCACTGCAACGTCCATGTCGGCACCGAGCTGCCGATCTCGGAGCTGCTCGAACGCCACGACGCGATCGCGCTCTCCGGCGGCGCCGAGAAGCCGCGCGACCTGCCGATCCCCGGCCGCGAGCTCGACGGCGTCCATTTCGCCATGCAGTTTCTGCCGCAGCAGAACAGAAGGGTGAGCGACGAGCCGCTCGGCAACGTCAAGCCGATCCTCGCCGGCGGCAAGCACGTCATCGTCATCGGTGGCGGCGACACCGGTTCCGACTGCATCGGCACCTCGATCCGCCAGGGCGCCCTGTCCGTGACCCAGCTCGAGATCATGCCGAAGCCCCCGGTCAGGGAGAACAAGGCGCTCACCTGGCCCGACTGGCCGCTGAAGCTCCGCACCTCGTCGAGCCAGGAAGAGGGCGCCGAACGCGACTTCTCGGTGATGACGCAGAAGTTCACCGGCGAGGATGGCCGCGTCACGCACCTCCACTGCAACCGCGTCGACGAGAAGATGAAGCCGGTCGAGGGCTCCGAGTTCGTTCTCAAGGCCGACCTCGTGCTCCTTGCCATGGGCTTCCTCGGGCCGGTCACCGACGGGATGGTGAAGGACCTCGACCTGAAGCTCGACCCGCGCGGCAACGTCCTCGCCGACACGGTCCACTACCAGTCGAGCAACGAGAAGGTCTTCGCCTGCGGCGACATGCGCCGCGGCCAGTCGCTCGTGGTCTGGGCGATCCGCGAAGGCCGGCAGTGCGCCCGTGCCGTAGACGAATACCTGATGGGCGAGACGGTCCTGCCCCGGTAGCCGCCAGCCGCCCCTTCCCTTCTCTCCCCCGCCTGCCAGGCGCATCGCCTCGACTGGAGCACTCCGCCATGAAGTTCACCCGGAATCTTGCCGCGATGATCACGGCCGGCGCCATCCTCGCCGGCGCGGCTGCGGCGCAGTCGGATGTGCTGGTCGAGGCGACCTTCCGCGTCGACACCGGAGCGATGGAACTCGGCATCGTCTGGTCGGCGATTCCCGTGCCCGGCGAGGATCTCCCGCCCGAGGCATGGGCCATGCAGGAGCCGATTTACGGCCCCGTGACCGAGCTGTTCTTTCCGGGCGCCTATGAGGTCACCGGCGACGCCGGCGACAACGTCTTCTACGGGCGCGTCGAGATCACGCCCGAGGGTCCCAACGATTTCGTCATCCCGCGCTCGGACCGTCTCAGCCCCGCGGGCGAGGACAGCGTCGACGGCTACAGCTGCGCCGGCGCCGAACCCTGCCCCATCGTCGACCCGACCGGCCTGTCGTTCATCCTGCCCGCAGGCTGGCAGTCGGACGCGCCGTTCCTCTACGAGACCGCCGGCGGCGCCGCCGCCTCAGCGCCGAGCGTCACCTTCACCGGCCCGGACGGGAACGCAATGCTTCTCCTCAACCCGATCCGCTGGCTCGACAGCAATGGTCCCTGCACCGACAGCGCGGCGGGATCGCTGTGCATCTTCGGGGCGCCCGACGGCGCGGCGCTCGCCGCGCTCGCGGTCATCCTGCCCAGCCTGTCCTACACGCCGTAGGAACGCCGCGCTTCCGGTCAGGCGCTCGCGTGCGGTCGACTTGGGTGCGTGAACGGGCCGCCGAGCCGCCCGCGTCACCGCCCCGGCAGGGGGCAAGGATGCGCTGCACCCTCACCCGTTGGCGATGTACTGCCCGCCGTTGATGGTGAGCACCGCGCCGGTCATGAAGGCGGCGTCGTCGGAGGCGAGCCAGGCGACGAGCGAGGCGATCTCCTCGGCCTTGCCGAGCCGGCCGACCGGGATCTGGCCGATGATCGATTCGAGCACCTTCTCCGGCACCGCCTGCACCATCTCGGTGTCAATGTAGCCGGGGCAGATGCAATTGACGGTGACGCCTTTTTTCGCATTCTCGAGCGCCAACGCCTTGGTGAAGCCGATCACGCCGGCCTTGGCGGAGGAGTAGTTCACCTGGCCCATCTGGCCTTTTTGGCCGTTGATCGAGGAGATGTTGACGATCCGCCCCGCGCTCCGCTCGCGCATCCCTTCGATCACCGGCCGGGTCATGGCGAACATCGAGTCGAGGTTGGTCCGCATCACCGCCGACCACTGCTCGTAGCTCATCTTGTGGAACATGCCGTCGCGGGTGATGCCGGCATTGTTGACGAGCACGTCCACCGGGCCGAGTTCGGCCTCGATGCGCTTCACGCCCTCGGCGGAGGCGGCCGCATCGGCCACGTCCCACTTGAAGGTCGAGGCGCCGGTCTCGGCCTTGAATTTCGCCGCTGCCTCGTCGTTGCCGTGATAGGTCGCGGCGACGGCGAAGCCGGCGTCCTTGAGCCGCTTCGCGATCGCGGCGCCGATGCCGCGCGTTCCTCCCGTGACGATCGCCACCTTGGGCATGCCAGTCCTCCCCGTTTGGTTTTTTTGATGTGAGCGAATAGCGAAGAGTGCGCTCCCGCCGAATCGCTTCCCTACTCGCTACTCCCTATTCGCTTCTCTCCCTACCGCTCCACGCACATGGCGATGCCCATGCCGCCGCCGATACAAAGCGTGGCGAGGCCGCGCTTGGCGTCGCGCTTCTGCATCTCGTAGAGCAGCGTCACCAGCACCCGCGCGCCCGAGGCGCCGATCGGATGGCCGAGGGCGATCGCCCCGCCATTGACGTTGACGATCTCGGGGTCCCAGCCGAGGTCCTTGTTCACCGCGCAGGCCTGCGCCGCGAAGGCTTCGTTGGCCTCGATCAGGTCGAGGTCCTCGACCTTCCACCCGGCCTTCTCGAGCGCCTTCCGCGAGGACGGGATCGGCCCGGTGCCCATCACCGCCGGGTCGACGCCGGCCGTCGCCCAGGAGACGATGCGGGCGAGGGGGGTGACGCCGCGCTTCGCCGCATCCGCCGCGCTCATCAGCACGATCGCCGCGGCGCCGTCGTTGATGCCGGACGCATTGCCGGCGGTCACCGTGCCGTCCTTGACGAAGGCGGGCTTGAGCTTGACCAGCGCGTCGATCGTCGTGCCGGGGCGGAAATGCTCGTCCTTGTCGACGATGACGTCGCCCTTCCGGGTCTTCACCGTGAAGGGGACGATCTCGTCCTTGAACCTGCCGGCATTGTGCGCCGCCTCGGCCTTGTTCTGCGAGCGGACGGCAAACTGATCCTGGGTCTCGCGGGTGATCTGGAACTCGCGCGCCACGTTCTCGGCGGTGTTGCCCATGTGATAGCCGTTGAAGGCGTCCCACAGGCCGTCCTTGATCATGGTGTCGACCATCGAGAAGTCGCCCATCTTCACGCCATTGCGGAGGTGGGCGCAGTGCGGGGCCATCGACATCGATTCCTGGCCGCCGGCGACGATGATCTTCGCGTCCCCGGTCAGGATCTGCTGCATGCCGACCGCGACCGAGCGCAGCCCCGAGCCGCAGAGCTGGTTGAGCCCCCAGGCGGTCGCTTCCTTGGGGATGCCGGCGCCGATCCCCGCCTGGCGGGCCGGGTTCTGGCCCTCGCCGGCGGTCAGGATCTGGCCGAGGATCACCTCGTCGACCTCGCCGGCCTCGGTCTTGGCCCGGACCAGCGCCTCGCGTATGGCGGCGGCGCCGAGCTCATGGGCGGGAATGTTGGCGAAAGCGCCGTTGAAGGCGCCGACCGCGGTGCGCGTGGCGCCGGCGATCACGATGTCGGTGGTCTGCATGTCCTTGAAATCTCCCTGCCCGGCGGGCCCTGTCGCGCGCCTGCCGGCGCGGCCTTGAGGATCGACTACAGCGCGGGGCCCGCTCGGCTGTCAATCCGCGCCGCATCGCGGCACCCCATATATGGCATTGCACAAACAATTGGCGAGCGTGTGAAAAAGTCCCTATCGTAAGCCGCAAGCTGCGGGCGACAGGCCGGTCGGCAGGTCGGAGGAGAGCGGCGCGCGTCAAAAGTTTGGTTTTCGGGGGGAGCAGGTCGACGACATGGACAAGCCCACGGACAAAGAGCCAACCGTCATCAAGAAATACGCCAACCGGCGTCTCTACAACACTGGCACCTCGACCTATGTGACGCTCGAAGACCTCGCCGACATGGTGAAGGCCGGAGAGGATTTCGTCGTCTACGATGCCAAGTCCAGCGAGGACATCACCCGCTCCGTCCTTACCCAGATCATCTTCGAACAGGAGAGCAAGGGGCAGAACCTGTTGCCCATCACCTTCCTTCGTCAGCTCATCCGCTTCTATGGGGATTCGATCCAGAACCTGATCCCGACCTATCTCGACTTCTCGATCGACTCGCTCGTTCGCGACCAAGAGAAACTGCGGAACCAGATGACGAGCGCCTTTGGCCCCGGCGCGTTCAGCCCGGCCACCCTGAGCGAGCAGGTGCGTCGGAACACCGAGATGTTCGAGCAGGCGATGCGGATGTTCCTGCCGTTCGGCGGGGGCCGTCCCGCCGCCGCCCCGCCAAGCGCCGGCGCGCCGCAAGCGGAGAAGAACGACTTCGACCAACTGAAGAAGCAGCTCGACGAGATGCAGAAGCGCCTCGACAAAATGGCCGACAAAAGCTGAGGGGCAGCGAGCAGCTAGTCTGCCGCCGGCGCGCCGGTGAGCATCCCCTGGATCGCATCGACTCCGTAGCCCTTGAGGATATCAACGGTCTCCTCGTCCTGCACCCATTCCGCGACGGTCGTGATCGCGAAGCTCTTGGCGAGTTCGGTCAGGATGCGGACGAAGACCTGATCGTCGGGGCTCTTCGGCAGGTTCTCGATGAAGGTGCCGTCGATCTTGACGATGTCGACGTCGAGGACGCGGAGATTCCGGAACGAGGAGAAGCCGGCGCCGAAATCGTCGATCGCCACGCGGCAGCCGGCCTCATGCAGGCGGGCGACGAAGGCCGCCGCCTCCTCGAGATTCTTGATCATCGCCGTCTCGGTGATCTCGACGATCAGCCGCTTCGCCAGGGAGGGCCGTGCCGCAAGCGCCGTCGCGAGCCGCGCCATCCACTCCGTGTCGCCGACAGTGTCGGCCGAAACGTTGATCGAGATGTGCCGGCCGGTACGGATGAGCACATCGAGCGCGAGATCGAGCACATGGCGGTCGATCAGGCGGATCAGACCCAGCCGCTCGGCAAATGAGGCGAAGTCGCTTGCCGCGACATCGTCGGGGCGATTGATCCGGACCAGCGCCTCATGGAAATGCGGCGTCCGGGTCTCGATGTCGACGACCGGCTGGAAGGCAAGGCTGAGCCGACGTTCCTGGAGGGCGGCCACCAGCTCGGTGGAAAGCGTCGCGTTCGCCCGGCGCTGCGCCTGGCGGGCCGGCGAGTGGATGTATGGGACGAAGTGCCCGTTGCCGCTGTGGCGGGCGAGGTGGAGCGCCTCACGGGCACGCGCCATCGCCTCCTCCGGCGTTCGGCCGTGACGCGGCACGGCCACCCCGCCGCTTGAGAGGGTCACCGCGACGGAGCCGGGGCCGGTGACGAGAATCTCGTCCCGCACGCAGGCGTGGATGCGAAGCGCGGCGGCGTGCATGTCATCCTCGGAACAGTCGCTGAGGACGATCCCAAGCATCCCACCGGAGAAACGGCCGACGGCGTCGGCAGTCCTCACCTCGGCGCGGACCCGCTTTGCCACGGCTGCAAAGATCTGGTCGCCGACGTCGAAGCCATAGACTTCGTTGATGGTGTCGAAATTGTCGATTGCCGCGACCACGAAGGCGATGCGCTCGCGCGTGTCGATCGCCCGCTTGATTGCGGCCGCCAGCGTTTCGACGAGGTGAACGCGGTTCAGGCACCCGGTCATCTCGTCGTGACGCGACAGGAAGGCGAGCCGTTCCTCCCGCTCATGCCGCTCGTTGATGACGCGCACCACGCCATGCGCCCGCACCGGCCGCCCATCGGGACCGGCGTACCAGCAGCCGAGATCCTCGATCCACAGCCTTTGGCGGTTATGCGGGCCCTGCGGATGAAACGGATACTCGATGCGGTAGCGTCCGTCTCCGCCTGCGGTGGCATGAAGCACGGCGGCATGCCGCGTCTCGGGATGCTCGGGGTCGAGGAACTCGCCGAATGCGGTTCCGGTCCCGATACGGCTCGCCGGCGCGACGCCGAGCACGTCCTCGGCGTTGTCTCCCCAGGCGATCGTATCGTCGGGGATCGACCAGTCGTAGACGACCTCGCCGACGGCGGTGAGGACAGGCTGAAGCGGCGGACGCCTGGTAGCCACCATTTCCTTCACTGGCAGGGTTTGTGCCACGTCGAGCATCCGGGTCAATGGTGGTGCGGCGGCTCGTATCCGGGGTTGTACGAGATGTCGCGCGTCGCGGTCCTGATGGTGATGCTGAATCCGGCGATCACGTCGAAGAGCGCGATGATCGTCAGGATGAAGAACAGGGATGTCGCGGCGATGTCGATCAGGATGAACTCGATCACGTAGATGATGAGCACGATCGTCGACAGGATGTGATTGGTGACGGTGGCCGAACCGGTCCGCCCGGACTTCATGATTTCAAGGAAAAGCATGGTGATCGCGAGGGTGATCATCAGGTCGCCGAGCGTCAGCGCCCAGCGCGCGCCCGACACCATGGTCAGGCCGAAGATTTCACCTGTCCACGTCGTGCCGGGGAAGGCGAACGCGATCACGTTGTAGATGATCAGCGGAACAATCGTCAGCGGAATTGCGGTCAGCATATCGGGTCGCCCTGGTGGCCGGGGGAAGAGTCAGAGTTATCGTATCCTGTCCCGTCCAAACGAAAAAGGCCGGCGAAGCCGGCCTTTTTGCGAAAGTTCAGGGAAGTCTCAGGCTTCGCTCTTCGGCGTCAGCACCTGGCGGCCACGATACATGCCGGACTTGAGGTCGATGTGGTGCGGACGGCGAAGTTCGCCCGAATCCTTGTCCTCGACATAGGTCGGCTTCTGGAGCGCGTCGGCCGAGCGCCGGAAACCGCGCTTCATGCGCGAGGTTTTTCTCTTTGGAACTGCCATTTCTCATAGTCCTTCGACGATCTTTCGTGGCGGCCTTATACAGGCGAGAGCGGCTCATGGGTAGAGGCATTTGATATAGTCGCCCGCGACCCGCGCGCGCGCCGCCACGGTGCGGGCGAGCGATCGCATCTGTCCGCTGGGCTGGGCCGGGTTGCGAACCCGGGGATTGGGCAGGGTGACGGCGAGGAGCGCCGCCTGGCTTGTCGTCAAGTCATTGGCGGAACGGCCGAAATGGTGCCGGGCCGCCGCCTCGATGCCGAAGATGTTCGGACCCCATTCGGCGATGTTGAGGTAGATCTCCATCGTCCGCCGCTTGGTCCAGATCATGTCGGCGTAGAGCGCGATCGGAATCTCGAGCCCCTTGCGCAGGTAGCTGGGGGACTGCCAAAGGAAGAGGTTCCTGACCGTCTGCATGGCGATGGTCGAGGCCCCCCGCGACGGGCCTTCGGGACTCTCAAGCACCTCGTTGAGCGCCGCCCAGTCGACCCCGCGGTGGGCGCAGAACTGGCCGTCCTCGGACACCATCACCGAAACCACCAGCACCTTGGCGATCTCGTCGAAGCCGACCCAGTCGCGCTCGATCGGGCCGCTCGTGACCCGCGTCCAGATCATCAGGGTCGAGATCGGCGGTATCACCGTGTAGACCGGAACGAGCACACCTGGGATCAGTGCCAGCGCCGCGAGCACCTTGAGCCCGATCCTGGCGATCCGGCGGAACCGCGACGCGGCCGGCTTGTCGGCGGCATCCTTCTTCCCCGCAGCCTTGCCACCGGCGGCGGCCGGCGGCGGCTTGGCTGAGGCGGCGCGGCTCATCCCCTATGGGATAGCTCCAGCCGCGCATGCGTGCAATCGTGGGCGCTTGACCCGGAGCCGCTTTGGCTTCATGCCACGCCGCCGTGGCGACCCTGTTTCAGACAAGGCTGGCGGAGGCGGCTCGGGCGACCGAGGGGGCGCTCGATCGTGCGCTGTCGGCGACACCGGAAGCCGGGGAGGTTGCTCGCCCGGCGCGGCTCCTCGAGGCCATGCGCTACGCGGTCCTTGGCGGGGGCAAGCGCCTCCGGCCCTTCCTGCTCATCGAGTCGGCGCGCCTCTTTGCGGGGGATGCCGGGATCGCCGCCGGGGCAGCCGCGGCGCTCGAATGCGTCCACGCCTACAGCCTTGTCCATGACGATCTCCCCGCGATGGACGACGACGATGTCCGCCGCGGCCGCCCTACCGTCCACAAGGCCTTCGACGAGGCGACCGCGATCCTCGCCGGCGACGCGCTCCTCACCATCGCCTTCGACATCCTCGCCGGCCTCGATGCGCCGGCGGAAACCCGCGTCGCGCTGGTCGCCGGGTTGGCGCGGGCGGCCGGCGTCGGCGGCATGGCCGGCGGCCAGATGCTCGACCTCGCGGAGGATGCGGTCTGGGACGAGGCGCATCTCCGTGGCATGCAGCGGATGAAGACCGGGGCGCTGTTCGCCTATGCTGCGGAAGCCGGGGCGGTTGTCGCCGGTGCCTCGGACGAGGACCGCGATCGGCTCCGCCGCTTCGGCGCGCATTTCGGCGCCGCCTTCCAGCTCGCCGACGATCTCGACGATGCGGCCACTGACGATGCCGCCGGCCGTCCGTCGCTTGTGGCGCTGCTCGGCCCGGACGCGGCTCGGGCGATGCTCATTCGGGAAGTCGAGGCCGCCGTAGACCTGCTTGTCCCGTTCGGCGCGTCCGCCGGGGTCCTGGCCGACGCGGCACGCTTCGTCGCGGGCTCGTCAGGCTAGACCAGCCCCGCCGCCTTCAGCGCCTTGGCCTGGCGCTTGCCGAGCGTCTCGATGTCGAAATCGGCGATCGCGTCGGCGAAGATGCGGTGGAAATTCAGTTCGGCACGGAGGTGGAGCATCACCGAGCCGAGGCCGATCGCGGCGCGGTCCATGAGCACGAATTCCCGCGGCACCATCACCGGCTTGCCCTTGCTCAGCGCCTGCTTCACCCGCCACACCTCGCGCCGTCCGTAGTCCTGCGGCTTGACGCCGTCGGCAATGGTGCGGACCCGGTCGTCGAGGAGGGGCGCGTAGATGAACCGCGCCCAGATGTTGAGCGCGTCGATGGTCTCGTCAGTCAGACCGCGAAACCCCCAGCGCTCGTAGGCGCGCACGATCAGGTCCCGGTCGTCCCGCCGGAAGCCGTGGAAGAGATCGACCACGCCGCCGACGAAGGTCGGGCTGAAGACGCGGATACAGCCGAAGTCGAGGAGATTGATGCCTCCCGGCGCCGGGCTACCGCCCTTTTTCCCAGGCGCTTCGAACACCGTGTAATTGCCGAGATGCGGGTCGCCATGGATGATGCCGTGGCTGGCGAAGGGGGCCCACCAGGCGCGGAACAGGGCGGTGGCGATGCGGTTCCGGTCCTCGAGGCTGTGGTCGAGAAAGGAGAGGAGCGGCTTGCCGTCGAGCCAGGTCATGGTGAGGAGTCGCCGGGTCGACAATTCGCTGACCGCCTCAGGGACGTTGACCAGCGGCTCGTCGCGGAGAGCCATGCCATAGAGCCGCATGTTGGCGGCTTCATGCCGGTAGTCGAGTTCCTCGCGGAGCCGCTCGCCGACCTCCTTGCCGATCTCGGTGGTGTCGATCTCGGGGTTGAAGCGCCGCTGCAGGGCGAGCAGGACTCCGAGTTGCGACAGGTCCGCCTCCACCGCCGACTGCATGTCGGGATACTGGAGCTTGCAGGCGAAGGCGCGGCCATCATGGCCGGTGGCGCGGTGCACCTGGCCGAGCGAGGCCGCGGCCGATGGCGTCTTGTCGAAGGCGGCGAAGCGCGTCTCCCAGTCCGGCCCGAGTTCCGCCTGCATCCGGCGCTTGACGAAGGCCGGCCCCATTGGCGGCGCGGCCGACTGCAACGTACGGAGTTCAGCGGCGAATTCGGCCGGAAGGAGGTCGGGGACGGTCGAGAGGATCTGGGCGAGCTTCATCAGCGGGCCCTTGAGCCCGCCGAGCGCCGCCGCGAGGTCGGCCGCGTTCTTCGGATCGGCCAGGTCGCGGCCCATCAGTCGCGCGCCGGCGACCCGTGCCGCGACGCCGCCGACATTGGCGCCGACCCGGGCATAGCGCCCGAGCCGGCGGGTGAGGCGATTCTGTTCGGGATCGTGTTCCGTCATGTCGACGAATCTAGGCGCCGATCTGGGCGGCGGGAAGGCTCACGACCAATCTCATTGACACCCTCCGCCCTTTCTGGCGCTCTTTCACACGCTGGATCAGGGGAGGGAACGCCATGCTGACGCGCCGCGGCCTTGTCAAAGCAACTGCCGGGATCGCTGCTGCCGCCGTTATGCCGGTCGCCCAGCCGGCGAGCGCCGCGCAGACCGACGTGCCCGATACCGAGCTGGCGCGGATGGCGGCGTCCATCTCCGACAAGCTGTTCGACGGCGATGGCCTCGCCGTGCCCGTGCCCGACGCCCCCGTCGCATCCAGCTTCGCCAGGGGCGTCGACCGGACGCTCGTGCTGGGCGGCGGCGGCGAATACTACGTCGCCTGGTATTGCGGCTTCTTCCATGGCCTGCTCGAACTCGGGGTCGACCCGGCAAGCATGGCGGAGATGGTGGTCGGCACCTCGGCCGGCGCCTATGCCGGATCTGCGCTTGCCTCCGGGCATTTCGGGCGCATGCGCGACGAGTTCGATTTCTTCGGTCATTTCCCAGCGCTGTTCGCGAAGCTGGCCCCCGTGACCTCGCCGAATGCGAGCCAGCAGCGCGCGCAGGAGATCAACTTCTCGGTGAAGGACGGCAGCCAGGAGACGATCCGGACGATCGGCCACGCCGCGCTGGCTTCCGACAATCACGTCAACGGTGACAGTGTCGAGCGACTCGCGTGGCTTCTGACCGGCGACAGCCGCACCGACTGGCCGGTGGCGAAGATGTTCACCACCGCGAACGACTGCTACACCGGCGAGCGCCTCGTCGTGCACCAGGACGTCGCGCGGAAGAACGGCATCCCGCTGGCCCACGCCGCGGGCGCCAGCTCTTCCCTGCCCGGCATCATCGGGCCGACGCTCCTTGGCCAGCGCTACTGCATGGATGGCGGCATCTCGAAGATCTGGGCGCACACCGACCTCGTCGCCGGCGCGAAGCGGGCGATCGTCGTCACGCTGACCAACGGCTACGAGGGCAGCCTGCTCAGCGGCATCCCGCACGACATCAACAAGGAGATCGCGGCGCTGGTGGCGACCGGTACCAAGGCGATGCTGATCATCGCCGGCACCCCGCCGGGCGTGAACCTCCTCGACCCGAAGCAGATCGAGCCGGCCCTCAAGGCCGGCTACGAGCGCGCCAAGACCGAGGCGCCGAAGATCGCGGCGTTCTTTGCGTAGGGCTAGGCGGCCGACGGCCAGTTGTCCCTGATCCAGCGGGTGAGCCCCTCCTCGGAGACAAGGCCGGCGGCGAGGTCGAGGATCATCGCGGTGGCCTCGGGCGGCGGAGCGTCGAATTCGACGCCGTTCAGCCCGAGAAAAACGATGATCGCCGCAAATGCCGATCTCTTGTTGCCGTCAATGAAGGGATGGTTGCGCGCGATACCGAAGGCATAGGCTGCGGCCAAGGCCGCAAGATCCGTCTCGCCGTAGGCGAACTTGTTCTGCGGACGCGCCAGCGCCGACTCGAGCAGCCCCTGGTCGCGCGGGCCTTCGGCTCCGCCGAAGAGTCCAAGCTGCGCATCATGCACGTCGAGGACGATCTGCAGGTCGAGCCATTCCGGCTCGTTCACTTGGCAAGCGCCTTGAAGGTGTCGGCGTATTTCGCGAAAGCCTTGCGGGCGATGTCCATGGCCTTGGCGTGCTTGGGATCGTAGGGGCTGAGCTTGATGCCGCGCTCGCTCATCTCCACCACGTGCAGCACATCGCCCGGCTTCAGCCGGAGGCGGGTCAAGAGGTCCTTCGGCAGGATCACGCCGGTCGAGTTCCCGATCTTCCGGATCTGGAGCACGACACCACCTTCGGTGAGATCGCGGGGCTGCTCGGTCATGTCGATCTCCTGTGCGTTATACGGAATGTAGAACGCAGGAGAGACTGCTGCAACCTACGACATCATGCGCTTCGTGACGAACAGGCCGCCGACAACGACGATCGCGGCGACGATGACGACAAGCAGCACCATCATCGCCGCCGCGCCGAGGATCGCGCCGAGCGTGTTCCAGAACCCGACCTGGGCGATCAGGATGACGATGAGGATGAAGAAGAGAAGGGGCATGAGCCTGGTCCCGAGATTGGCGATCGAAGATAATGTCCCGCGGCGCCGGCCGCCAACGGCATTATGGACCCGGTGTGCTTAGCCCTTTTCCATTCCCTCGAGCTCCGTGATCAGTCCCTCG